>JAGSHP010000285.1 GCA_029855925.1 Candidatus Thorarchaeota archaeon
CATTCATTCATGGGACCCTCCTGATCAATGCTAACCTTGACCATCTTGCTAGAGCTCTCTCACCACCAAAAGACCAACCCAAGTACACACGGGAAGGGGGAATAACCCGGTGCATAGAGAGTAAGAGAGACCGGGTCACCACGATTAGTCGGGAGGTGCCGGAACCTCCTTCTCTTGATGAGATCAAGGGTTCAATCATTGGTACAATTGAAAGAATATCTCGTTGTCAGATAGAGAGAGGGGACTGGACGAGTGATGAAGAGGGCCTTGCAGAGGCTTTATATCGAACTCACTACTCGAAGCCAGAGTGGAATCTTGGCTATCCCGCCAAGGGATAAAATCATCCAAGCACGGAGACCTTGCGATGACTGATGTTGAAAAGACCTTGAAGAGTTTCATGCGACACTTTGGTGCGCTGAATAGAGATATTCCGGACACACGAAATGCCTACACGGACCTTCTGAAGACCGTTCACGTCGATGGCGCACTTCCCGCCAAATTCAAGGAGATAATCTGTATAGTCGCCTCAGTTCTTGCACCCTGTGAGGAGTGTATCGTATATCACACAAAGAAGGCGATTGAGGCTGGCGCTACCAGAGAGGAGATCATGGAGGCCTGCGGAGTCGCCATAGTCATGGGCGGTGGACCTGCAGTTTCTCACATCGCGGTCGTTCAGGATGCGGTGGACCAGTGGGCTCCGAGAAAGAAATGAGTCCATCAGGAAAGATCAGTGAATAATACTTTGATGGCCTGTTGTGTTTCCATTAGCTCGAATCCTCTTGCCCATTCATCGAGAGAGATTCGGTGTGTAATAAGAGGGGCAACATCAATTTGTCCAGAGGCCATCATCTTCAAGGTAGTGACCCAAGTCGAGGGGAGCGTTCCCCATGTTCCCAAGACATGCAGTTCTTTTGTCACAATCTGATCAAGGTCGACATCTATGGGCTTGCCCTGCAGCCCGATGAGTGAGATGTATCCTGTTGTCTTGACGAACTCAAACGCCTGGCGGCGGGCGGGTCCAGCACCCGACGCCTCAACAACAACATCTGCTCCAAGTCCATCGGTATAGTCCCGGACAATCTCTACCGCATCTCGTTCCTTCTGAACATCGATTGTCAGGTCGGCACCAGTCTTCTCTGCAATGTCCAGCCGCCATCTATCATTCGTAACGCCGGTCACAATAACGCGAGAGGCGCCCATTGCCTTTGCTATCTGCACTGATAGTAGGCCAGTTGTTCCTGGACCCTGCACGAGAACAGTATCGCCGGGTTTGATCGGGGTCTCCTCGACGAGAGTGTGAACAACACATGCGGTTGGCTCTGCCAAGGCTGCATGCTCGAGGGAGATCCCCTTTGGAATCCTGTGCACTATGTATTCGGGAATAACGACATACTTGGCAAATGCACCATTTGCTCTGGAGACTCCAAGGATTCTCTTTTCAGGTGCAGTACAACGGTTCATGTGACCAGTCTTGCACTGATAGCACTGACCGCAGTAGGCAGTTGCCGGGCCCACCACCATGTCACCAACACGGATATTCTCCACGCCCTCACCTGTCTCGATCACTCGCCCAGAGTATTCGTGCCCCAGTATCACAGGAGGAGTATAGAATGCAGTGTCGTGCTTGATATGAACGTCTGAGCCGCAGATTCCTGCTGCGGCGACTTCGACAAGCACCTCACCACGTTGTGGCTTGGGATCATCAACTTCGCGCAGTTCCAGATTGCCAGGACCTCTTGCAGTCTTCATTAGACCTCTCAATGGTGATACCTCTTATGTGAGGTGAGAGAGGAGTCGTTATAGAATGTTGTGGCAACGGATGGACTACAGGAGCTGCAGAAATGACTGTGGTTCGTAGCCCTGTTCTACAGCCTTCACCTTGAAATGAGGACCCTGTTCTTGTCGCAATTCCCTTGCGACAGTGGCACCTACAAACTTGTGTCGGACTGCCGCATTTCGTCCCTGCCATATGTAGATGGAACGTGTCTTCTCGTCTACAACGCAGTATACCTTGTCATCCTTCAAGATCTCCTGAGAGAGATTCACTTGATTCGAGGTCCCATCATATTTCATTTCAAGTGCTACTGTCACAATTGCCACTTACCTGACTGAGTTGCTACCGGTCTAATAATCTTGATGTTGCTAAGATAATACAATCACAATGGGCTTAATTCATTCTTGTCACTAGTTGTGAGTCTATTAAGGTCCTATTTGTCTCGCTCCGAACTAGAGACGCTCCAGTTTGGCATGAACTGTTGCGCCACAGTATGAGCATCGTGCCTCTAGGGGTCCCACCCAGTCGATTCCTTCGGGAGATAGGTCAGCTCCACAGGACGGACACTTGCTGGGGAGTCGAACAGTTCTGATATCTGATTGGGAGGATTGCGTGGAAACATCCCGCGCGTCAGCAAAACTCGGCATGCTCGTGACAAATGTGCTGACTGCACTACTTGCCCCACTAAAGACCTTCAGGACAATAATTACTATTATGACGAATATGACCACGGGAACCAACAACATGACAATAGTAATGGCTCCAAACATTCCAAATGGATCAAATGAGCTAAAGAATTGCAACATCATTACCTCTCAGAGGCTTTTGAGAGTCGTGGCTCAAATTCGCATATAACTTTTCTCAGTGAAATCTTGTTGAAGCATCCAACTATCAACGATGCCACTGGTTATGCACAAGAGATATTGGGAATAGCGTGCAACACTACTCGAATACATTTCCGAGATGAGAAGAGAAATGACAGAATCAGATGCCTTGAGCAGGATTACAGGACTAGATGAACTCGGGATGAAGACCTACTCGATCATTCTTGCAGCAGGTAATGTCACAAAGGGTGATATCAGTCTCTTGTTGAACTTGAGCTACGAAGAAGTGGATGACATAGTTGCAAAACTGGTTGAGCAAAAGCTTGTTGTAGAACTACCAGGGGTCATCCAGCGCCTTCAAGCGATTCCACCATTTGAGGGGCTGGCGGCAGAACTCAGAGATTTGGGGGATCAGATAAGAAAGATACGCGATGACCTGAAGTCGCAGGTTGCGGAAGCCTCTGCGAAGGTGCGCGATGCACTTGTGGACAGTGCGGGAAAGGCGACAAGTGACCTGACCACACAGATTGAAAGACTCGGAGCCGAACGGCGGGAGTATGTGACTCGCATTGAAGGGACTCTTGATTCCGAAAAGGACTCCATATCCGAGAGCAAGCGAGCCTTTGCATCTCAAACCGATGCCATTCTTGGCGAATGGAAGAGCGAGCTTCCTCACATGGTTGAGCCAGTGATAGCAGACGCTAAGAACAGCATTGCCAGTCTGGCCAACTCACTCATGGCTGACATGAGGTCATGGGGATCATCCGCAAAGAGCATAGCAGGCGACGTTGCAAACGACCTTCGTTCTTCTGTCACCACCTTCCAACAGAGGACCGAGTCCACTATAGACAATCAAGCGCAGACAATCCAAGAGCTTGCCGAAGAAAAGTACGGAGGAGCCATTTCAGGTACCAAGTCCGCACAGAGCGATGCAACTCAACACGTGGGAGCAGCCAGCAACTCACTAGTGTCAGTACTGAACAACGCAACCAATGGCGTAGAGGCCATCATCAATGACGCAGCGAATGCGGCAGAACAAGTAATCTCTGAAGCGACTTCAGACA
>JAGSHP010000009.1 GCA_029855925.1 Candidatus Thorarchaeota archaeon
CGAGGATGGCACCAAGACCTACTATGATAATTGGGCTGCATCGAGCAACAAGGGGAAGCCTGCCGGATTTGGCTGGTGGAATGACAACGGTATCTCCCACGGTACCGTACGAATTTCTCACGAGAGCTGGAACACCGACCCTGCACATGACAATAACTACGACAACTACTACTATCGCTGGTGGGATCAGAGTTCGTACGAGTTCTGGGACACAGTCATCCCGACCATCTACGCGGTTCCCGGGACGGTCCTTGAAGAGACTTGTGTGACTGCTGTCTGGAACGGGACTGAAGGCATGGACGGCTACATGCGCATTTTCAACGCCACATCCCGTTTTCTCCCAATCTCTAGGGCTCTGGGAAATGTTTCTTCGTACTCCTTCAGAATCAATGTCAAGGACTTAGGTGGGAATAATGTCCCCAATGCAAATGTGACTCTCCTGAATCCGTCAACTGGCGAGCGACTGTACAAGAGCACTGGTGAACCATTTACAGGACTGACCGACTCCAATGGCAATGTGACGTTCATTGGTCTTCAGAATGAGACCTACACAATCTTTGTCTGGATTGACAGTCGGACTTGGTTAGATGAACAGTCTGGTTCCTCAGGAATGAATGTGACTTGGTCAGGTGATCGTGATGCTGTGGGTCCGTTCACTCCGGTCTCAGTGACTCTGGATCTTGCGAGTATAACTCTTCATCTGGATGACCTGAGGAACAATCCAATGGGAACGGCAGGGGCGGAGACTGTTCAGGTCCGGGTCTATAATGCAACTGACCCATCTCCTGCGAATTGGCGTTATCTGGACTACGAATATACTGACGCGAGCGGTGATCTCACATTCAGTAGACTGCCAAAGTGCCACTGGGCATTCAAGTTCTCTTACTCCGATACTGACACGGGTCACATCTACCAATGGAGTGACTTCGACGAGTACATCTCCTATGATGTGCCTAAGTCGGCGATTACAGGCGATCTGACACGGAGCTGGAAGCTGCCGCTGGTCACTATCGACTTCAACGTCATAGCATATGATAACAACCCTGTTGAAAATGCTTATGTTCGTCTCTCAAAGAGAAACACAGGTGATACGATACCTGTGAGTAGGGCTGACAATTACAATGTCACTCACATGACCGATGCGAGTGGCGATGTCACTTTCTATCGCGTTCTCAATGGCACATGGAATGTCTATGTATACAAGATGGACGACTTTGGCCAGACTGCGTTCAATGATACGATTCAACTGAGTGACATACAGGACTTCACCAGTTCACAGGCAGTTCTGCCACTGACAAGTCTCCGAGTCCTCGTCAAGGAGGGGGATAATCGTGTACCAAATGCAAAGGTCGAACTGTTCGCGAATGGTCAACTGTTGGCGACAGCGTATACTGATACGAGTGGGTGGTATAACTTCACATTCATCCGTGCAAACGACACATCGCTTTCGTACTCTGTCACAGTTAAGAAGATCGGTACTGACTCTGGACCTGCAATTGCGGGCCGTGACTTCTTGGAGTTCAATACCTATCATCTAACAACGCAAACGTACTCGACAGGATACACCGAACTAAACAGCACTAAAACGACTGAGGTTTGGTCATACGGCGACATTGGGACATTTACGGTGGGGTGGTACAATCGTACAGGAAATCTGACACATTATACGGATGAATCTCTGTCGAACTATGATTCGGGATGGTTGAACTTCACCATCAAGTTCAACACGGTTGTAATAGGTCATGGGACATGGAACAGTAGTGGTGGTGACTACATCTCTCACACCTCTGGTATCTCATTTGTCGTGACAATCGATTCGATATACTTCCGCATGAATGCAAGCAGCACTCCTTATTTCATCGAGTTCAAGTCATATGCGCCTGGCTATGACAATGCTACCTACACGGTGACCGTGATCATAATAGTTGCCGACACGACTGCAAAGGGCAGCACATCCGAACCCATTTATTGGAGTGACGGTCTTGCTGGTAACTATTCATTGTTCACGACTCCAAATGGTGGGAGCGGGTACAACCTGACAGATCTGAGTTATGCAAACTACACGGTGTACGACTCACTTCCGTTTAGTAGCGCAGTGAAGCTATCAACTGGTGTATTGGTCCATCAGGGTGATGGCATCTATCGATTCTCCGACGCGGTTCTCAATGCCTCAGATGTTGGTACCTACTACGTCTACATCTGGTTGTACAAGTATAACTATGTCAATCAGACCGTGACTGTCGAGGTGACCATTAACGCCGTTCTAACATCTGTGACATGGACTACACCGCCCTCTAACTACTCGTGGGGCCCTGGATTGGGTACTGCCATCATTCAGTTCAATGACCTCATACACGGAACTGCGGTCAGTGCAAGTGGGGCCAGCATCACCATGAAGTGGATCAATACAGCAACTGGTGAAGTTGTGGTGGTCGCGAATCCTAGCAGTTTTACGTACTTGTTCTCCGAAACTATCGTATACAATGGGACTTGGCAGCTTCATGCCTATGTCTCGAAATCGAACTATCTCTCTGCAGACATGGTATCTCCGACCTTTACAGTATCACCACAGGACGCCCAATTGGTCGTGACCTCCTCGACTGAAGCCACGATCGATTGGGGGACAACCGCTGTATTTGATTTGACCTACGAAACTCCAACAACTCATATCCCAATTGCCGGTGCGTCAATCATTGACATTGCATGGGATGGCGAGGTCACGCTCATAGACAATGGTGATGGCACCTATGCCCTGCGACTGCTTGCAGTTCAACCTGCAGAGAATAGTACAGTCACATTCACAATGTGGCTCGCCAACAGGACTTCGGACAACGAGTCTGTGACGGTGAACATTCTGATCCCTCTGACGGTTCAAGCTATGGAAGGCCAGTCGATTCAGAATCCCGTGCAAGAATACTGGACCCATAACTTCACAGTTCACGTCATTAGTGGCGATGAATCAAATGGTTCCGTGTTCGTTTCGGGTGTGACGATCACATATGACTTCCCAGCTGGTGGGTCAAGCGGAGTGCTGACCGAGAATGCAACTGGTGGATACTATTGGCTGGAGTTCCCAGCGTCTGATGCTCCTGGTCCAGGTGTCTATTCTATCACTCTGTCGGCCTCGCGTGTCGGGTGCATATCACAGACCACCACTCTCTACATTGAGGTCTTGGCCACCCCCACGATTGCAGCGGCTGATAACCAGTTGCTCACAGTCTACTACGCAGACACCTATCTCCTGAACTTCAGCTGGTTCACCGAAATCGATGGCAACACCGGTATCGAGAATCCAGACGGCGTTCAGATAGAGCTATGGAAGGGAACGAACCGGCTCAATGATAGTATCAACGGCGTTGTAGATCTTGGTAGCGGTGACTATCAATTCCTGATGGACACACGATCCCTCGGGATGTCTGCTGACTCGCCAGTCTATCCGACTAGCTACTACTTCATCATTACAATCCACAAGGTCGGCTATGCAAATCCCTTGGCGGTGACCATTATCATACTGGTTCTCCAGACACCTGTTCAGATGACTGTTGACCCAGTCTCGCCAGTTGTGTGGTCCGAGCAGTTCACGATACGTGCCAATCTACGCGATGTGATTCATGACGAGTATGTGTGGGCTGATGCCAATGTGACTCTGAAGTACGGCACGTTCAGTGGTCTGTTCACATCTCTTGGGAATGGCACCTTTGTATACACTGGTGACTCATCACTTGTGTTTCCGGCGTCCTCATCGCCACTGGAGTTTACCATCGAGTACACGCTGCCGAACTACATTGATGGCTCGGTCACAAGCACAATTGTGGTCACTCCGAGGCCTGCGTACATCACAATGATTGATGCGCCCGATGCGGCCTATGACTGGCAGGATGACTTCACGGTACGCCTTCAAGTCTATCTCAATGGAACGACCACTCAAGTCAATGTGACCGCGTACTACTACTGGGTTGAGTTCCCGAATATCAATGGCACAATGAACTACAATGGTGTCTGGTACGAGGCGACTGTTGACACGGGCAGGGTGCCTGCTGGAAGCTGGACTCTTCGACTTCACGGTGTCCGTGACAACTACACTGTGACGGCCTATGATGTTCCTATTGATGTTCAGCCACTACAGGCTACTCTAGTGCCTTCTACTGGCAGTCTAATCCCTGCCATCTTTGGTGTGAATCAGAGTGCAGAGGTCAAACTCGTCTTCTCATATGATTCGACTGTACTTGAAGGTGCAGAGGTGACCTTCAACTGGGCAGGTCTGGTGCGTACAGCCTCGTTCGCTGATGGGGCATACGTATTCCAGTTCAATCCGTCCGGTGACTCATCTCTGGCAGTACCGGGCACGTATCCTCTGAACTTCACAGCCAGACTGATGAACTACACAACCGTTTCAACAATCGTCACTCTGAAACTCGCAGCAGCCACTGAGATTCAGGGTGGACCATTTAGAGTTGAGGCTGAGCAGACCCTTCAGATCGTCTTCAAGTACTGGGACACCATCAATGATCGTGCGGTCGCTTCAGTTGCTGATGCGCTGGTATACTATCAGATTGGTGATGGTGCAAAGGTCCCGCTCACGGCGGATCAGTTTGATGGTGAAAAATACATCATTACTCTTGCCGCCTCTGATATTGGTGACGTTTCCCCTGACCCCTATCTGATACGCATATTTGCATCCGCGCCGGGATACCAGAACTGGACGGAGTCAAATGCTGCGTACATCCAAGTCTACGTGGACTCGCCCACGGTAGATGTCTTGGGCTATCGCGTGCAACGTGACACTCTCTTCTTGGTCCTTCTTATGACTGCAGCATTCATTGGTATCGTGGCTGGTGCCACTGCTCTTCGTCGCTGGAGAATTCCATACCAGATCAAGCAGATTAATCGTGCTCTCAAGAGCATTGAGCGTGGGAAACATGCTTCTGTAGAGAACATCAAGTCGCTTGGTCAAGTGATATCGGAGCTGCTCGCACCGGGACTTGCCGAGCTGGATATCCCTGCTCCGACAATTGAGATGGTCCATGTTGAAGAATACGCAGAGATACTCGGAGGAGAGACCGAGGACCTTCTTGAGGGCCTAGACGTCTTGGATGCGATAGACTCCGAGGAACCTAGCGCCCCTGAGGTCGATGTCGAATCCGAGATTGCTGCTGAGGTCGAGTCCGAGATTGCAGAGGCTGAGGCCGAAGAGGCTGTACCTGAGGAGTCTCCTGTTGAAATGGAGACCGAAGAGCCACCAGAGGAACCTGAGGGCACGACAGAAATGGAGCCCGAAGATGATAAGGGTCTGTCCGAGTCGGCTGAGGCCGAAGTGGAGCCCGAGGCCGAACCGGAGATTGGTCATGAATCAATGGAGAGACCCCCCTCTGAAGATGCAGGAAGTGATGGCGAGGAGGCAGTGGACACCTCGCCCGAGGCGACCGAAGAATCTGATTTTGAAGACGACGACGAGCCTGCCGCGGAGGACTCGGTTCTCGACTCTGACCGTTCTGAAGGTGACGAGTCGGGCTCTGGCTCCGTGGATGAGCAGATCGAGGCTGATGAATCCGATTTGGAAGTTGACGAAGAGCTTCCGCCATTTGAAGAGTCAGATCTTGATGACATTGATGGCTACGAGGACGACACGCCTGACGACAACGATGAGTGATCTACTCGACTATGAGGGAGATGTATTTCTCCCTCGCCCCACTTCTTTTTCTTGATAAATTTGTCCTCCTCAAGAACTGATGCGTTTGCTTGCAATCGACTATTTGGTGATATTCCGTACGATTTCTGAGACAATATTCGTCCAAGATTCTCTTATTAATCAAGAACGACTACCCCTTCATCCGTCTAGCGCAGGGTGTTTCCCGCTCAATTGCAATGTAGTCAACTCAGGGACCATTGTCTGACTACATGGTGCCTCCATTTGGTAATGATGGTGGCCGAAAACGATGATGCGGGAATGTGCGGCCGAATCAAGGAGACTGAATGAGAATGCCATTAGGTCTAGCTGTGTTGAAATGGGATGATGAACTGGGACCTGTTGTGACCGCCAAGACCCC
>JAGSHP010000465.1 GCA_029855925.1 Candidatus Thorarchaeota archaeon
ATTCCATGATGCCTCGATAACTTGTGACATGGATTTCAATCTCTTGTGGCAAGTCTGTCAACTGAAATTCTATCTGATGCTGGTTCGCCGACGTTCCCATCAGGATGTCTATCTTTCCAAGAGTAGTGGGGATCTTGGTCATGGCAACGTCTTTCGGAGAAACAAACCAATCATCAGGGAAGCCTCCCAATGTGATGAGATTCTCACCCTGCTCTTTGGCAGTCATCATTCGAATCAGTATGATGAGGTCGCTGGCTGTCCGTACTGTGGCACCACATCTAATGTGAGGTGACTCGTTCTCGCCAATCTCATCAGGTATGTTCTGGTACTCTGATGCACTCTTCAATACATGTGCAAGAAGCGATTCTATCGAGTCACCATCGTAACGGAGTGCATAGATCTGTGCTAGTCGAAGAGTGAGATAATTGGAGCGTATCTCTTGGCGCCCGGGTCTCTTCAGAAGACCCTTCTTCATCAGTAGTGTTCTTATGGTTAGTGCTGACTCATCAATAATCCGTGACGGAATTCCTGTGCTATCATTACCGAGCACAACGAGGTCAAATATGTCCAGCATCTGTGCAATACGTTTGCTCTCCTCAGGTTCTCTACTGAGATTGAACTCTCTCTCCCACAGTTCGTTGACGTGGGATGAATACTCCTTCCATAGGTCGTACAGTTCTTCCGCTTCTTTTCGTCTGCCAACCCAGTCTAATGTGTCCACGAGTTCTCTGCCCACACATTGTAGCCACTTCATTTCAAGCAAAGAATCGATACTGTTTTCCTTTACAGCTTCGTACGGCTTGGGCGTGGGCAAAGACTCTTCTTCGACTGCATGACTCTCTGGCCTCTCCTCTATTGACTCGTGTCCCGGAGGAACGGGCCCTTCAATTTCGGGTGATTCCACTGCTGTGGTCATCTTCGCCTGTGTGCTATTTGCGGACTCCCCATGGACCATGCTCTCTCTGACCTCTGCATACAGACTATCAAGAAAGTGCTTACTTGTCAACTCTGACGTAGACTCCCTGATGAAATGTCCCGCCCTCAGTAGACTGAGTGAAAGTGTCCAGGCCCTGCGCCACTCTTGGTTCTGTAGATATGTGGTGATCTCATCTGTGACTAGTGGTGCCAGTTCTAGAACGAGTTCCTCTGCCCCAATTTGGCTGAGTGCAAGCAGTATTCTGCTACGATCCCCATCAGTCAGGCTTGATTCTTGCTCAAGTGCTCCACGCGCCTGCATTGCAGTGACCGCTTTTGCCATCTTGAAGACGCCATTCAGCCGCGCCTCTGGAAAAGAGGCGGACATTGTGCAGTCCATGAACTCAAACCATTTTCCGACGGTCTCATACCGGGCATTGCCCTTCTTCTTGATTACAATCGGACCATCACTGTTGCCGTCACTGAAGGGCTGAACCAAAGTTATGGTGGACGTTCTTGCGGATCTCAGACTGATATCAAATCGCAGGACAGCGGTTGCGAGTCCTCGCGCCGTACGGAACTCCGTATCCCACCGATTTGACATCGATAGAACATCGACAAGAATGTTCGGGTTGTCTCCAGTAGCCATCACAATGGTGGTAGGACGTCTGTCACACTCAAGTGCTACACGACCATTGGTATATACTCTGTTTTTCGTTTCATCAAAGGAGACCTCAGTGATTGGCTCTACGCCACGAATTGACATTGGTCTAACTACCGCAAAGATGGTCATCCTTGCATCTGTAAGCGATTTGTTACGTATTTCTATCTCATTGTATATTGACTCACGATCCCCGTCTTGCACATGATATACATGGCGACAGAGCTCGATGGCTCCGACACGGTACGACCATGTGAACACCTGATCGTCCTCGGACATCAATTCCATTCTATGGTCTTGCTCTAGGGCAGGAAACACAAAGTCCTTGCCATCGTGTATCCATAGATCCAGGGCGCCACATTCGGGATTGGCCATTACCAAACCCGCTTCATCAGCTATTCCCGTAAACCTACCGCCCACGCCACCAATTAGTGCCAGGTCGCAATAATTGTTATTGAACATTGCATCTTCGCTGTGGACATCTCCCTTCTTGGATCGACTCACCACCCATCTTGGCATCATCCAAGTCTGTGCAGTGGCGTACACGGCTCGGTTGAGTATCCCACGAATATTCTCGATTCGAATGACTGGATCGTCATCTAGTGTTTCGGGAAACGATAGTCTATGGCCTCTTGCAACACTCAATATCCTTTCTTCATACTCGGACGTGACCATAGACTCTGTCTCCTTTCTCGAGCATATCTTGAAAGTACCTCACAGGTTATTTATGAATCTCGTGTGAATTGTATTTATTTCGTGGCGGAATTATTTCATTCTGAAAAGCCTTAATAACTTACAAATGAAGTCGCGTGTAAGGAACAGTATATCACGAAATATGTACTATCAGGTAATCTTTGAGAGAAACGAGGAATGAAGAATGGCAGAGTACTTCATGAAGCCGTCGCGACGTGTAACAAACATGATCGCAAAGGAGCTCCGACTAATTGTCAAGGATCGTGTTGCGCTCTTCCTGATCTTTCTTCTTCCAGCCGCACTGATCGGCATGCTCTGGTGGGTGTCGAACCAAGATATTGCGATGGCAAATATGAGGTCATCTGCGGATGGCGGAACGGATAGTACGACTCTTCTCGCGAACGAAACACAAGACTTGGACTCGGGCTTGGTACTGGGCATAATCGATAAGGACACCACACGAACATACGAGGGGGAAGACCTCTCTGAGAATTTTACCGGGTATCTCGATATGATGGTCGATGTGCTCATACGGTACAATAGTACCGATGATGCCGTGCATGATCTCTATGAGGGGGTCATCAACGGCTTCGTGGTCATTCCCGATGGCTTCGAGGCCAACCTCACAGTCAATGAGCCAACCTATGTCGAGGTCCATGTTGATGCGACTGATGTCACCACTCAAAACACGGTCATGGGTGTCGTCCAGGCAGCAACGGTCTTCTTTCGTGCCTCAAAGATGTGGATTCGATCAGAGGTCTTTCCGAGTATGACCATCGAGTTTGCGCCTGATGCTGATTTTGTTGAGAGCACATTTGGAGGCTTCATAGTCATATTCTCATCGTATCTTGGAATTGCAATGACATCCGCTCAGTCCATTGTGGGTGACGCTCCTCTGCGCCGAATGCTTCTTACACCAACAAATCGACTGGAGGTTGTTGTTGCGAAGTCCATTGCGTATGTCATCATCGGATTCTTTCAGTCGCTGTTACTAATCACACTCTGGATTATTGCGTTCGATCTCAATCTGAACACAGGATTTCTCACACTCGTGATCATCATGAGTCTGACCTCCCTCACAGGTTCTGCAACTGGCATTCTCATCTCGGCTATTGCCTCTACCCGTCTGCAGGCAAACCAGATGTTTCTCTTCGTGCTCTTCGGCACTCTCATACTC
>JAGSHP010000290.1 GCA_029855925.1 Candidatus Thorarchaeota archaeon
GGGTCATGATAATCACCTCATACCGGATCCGGACGGACTCCAGACATGGCTACAGCACATATTGTTAAACATCTGATGTGCACTTGCGTATCCCAGAACGGAAATTCATGACATACATAATTAAGTACACATAATTATGAATACATAATTATGAATCATGCGATTCATGGCTCTGCTGATGGTTTTGAGGCTCGATCATTTGATATGTCTTCGTCCTGTTCTGTTTGTCGCGAGAATGGGATTTGTCCATGATGATTGTAACCAATAGAGCAACAGTTGCCTTATCTTTCAGAAGGACCGGTACACATACGCTTCCCATCAGATTTCTGTGTTCTATTCGGGATCAGATACGAAAGTGATGATTGATTCTTGTCAATGCTAACGAATAGAGTCCACATTAGATATTTATGGGACTACTCAGTGCGAAGAATAATTCGCGTTAAGTGAGGATAGGTGTGCCCGGGTGACAAGTACGACTAAAAAGAAGAAGAACATTGAGCGAATCAAGGAAGGGTCATGGGCGATATCCATCATTGCTGCTATCATATTTGCCTACATCGGCGAGCTCATTCCTTTCTTCGTGACTGTGCCGCCGGCCAAGGAGATAATATATTTAATACTCATGGCCTATGGTCTCATAAAACTCGTTGATGACAAGATCAAGGACTTGGTGAAAAGACAAGAAGATCACTTGGGCGAGCAGATGGATTCGACTCGGGAGATTATGAAGCAGCATGAGCGGCTACTGGGTTCGACCACAAATGTTATCTCAAGCCTTGCCAGTGCGTCTATTCTCACTGATGCCAGCGAGATTGTGAGTACGCACCAGAGAAGATCCATGTGGAAGATTCTTCATGAGACCAATCGTCTGATTTGGAGTGAGTTTCATGACAATGGTAACATTCCGCCCTCTGTCATTTCGCGTTCGTTCACTTTAGGGACTCCCGACATACAGCTTATGGCGGATGAGGCGAAGACCAAGCCCGAGGAGCGGCCCATCAAATATTTCCGAAGCTATCTATCGATGAAGGACGATCCTATTCAACCTGAGGCCTGGGTAGGTGTGCGCTTTGTTGAAAATAAACGGATAGAGATGACGTATCTGGACCTGGACCTTGCAGGACTGATCAAGAATGTTGTACCCACAATTGTACTTTGCACAGCCAAGATGCGAAATCGTCTTAGACTACTAAACATCCCGTCGCTCTATCTGTTCTTTCCAGTGGCGCAGGTCGAGTCCGACACGATGCGAATCCTGCCCACAGACCAAGAGGACTCAGATGTTGCTAAGACACGAAACGAGATCGTAGAAGAAATGAACAAGAGTGCGGAGCGACCCGTCGCGGGTGGGCGCGGTGGAAGTACCAGTTCGTCTCGCGGCGACCATCATTGGAAGTCTTGCGTCTTTGAATGCAAGTTATCGGTGACAGTCACTATCAATGGGACTCAGGTTGACACGAAGGTATGTAAGACGTTCACGAGCAACGTGAGATTCATCGAGCATCATGACTTCACAAGACTCTTTCAGTACTATCGGGACCACTTCACTGATTTGATCGGCAAGGATTGCCCTGAAGAACTGACGGAGGAGACATTCGAATATTGGGTTCGATACGGGACAATCAAGACGAATGTGAACAGCGATGACAAGACCGACATTCTAACGATACTCGCTCCCTCGATGAGTGAATCAGACGAGTTGATTCAAGAGTTGAGAAAACTGGTTGACAGATGTTCATACGACAAGGACAAGACAATCGAGTTCAGTGTAAAGCTCGAGGTGACCTATCCAGTGGCGGTTGCTTCCGGATGGTCTGCATTTCCTACGGATTTCAATCTTGTAACCAATGTGGAGAACATCGCCTTCTCAGCGGGGAATGTTGGAACGATGAATGACGAATATCTGGCGTTTGTATCGTCTCTCTGTCGCTCTGATGCAGTCGTTGCTCCTGATGAGTCAAAGAGTCAGGAAGCAACAGCCTCCGGAGTGAACTCTGCAATAATATCTCCGCGAAGAGGCAGGCAGTATCTCACATTTCTGCCAGCAGATTCTGTCA
>JAGSHP010000182.1 GCA_029855925.1 Candidatus Thorarchaeota archaeon
GTACATCGCAGGCATAATCACCGATGACCGTCGTACACAGCGTGAGATTGCTGAGGCATCCAACGTGACTGAGGTCACTGTACGAAATCGTTACAAGGACCTTGCCACAAGCCTTCAGATCACGATTCGACCATAAACTCACACGAGCAGTTCTCGGGGCCAGCGAGCCCCGAGGCTCGCCGTAAACTCCTTTTGCATGGTTGCATCTAAATGTCCTGACAGACATTGAACCAGTTTCTACTCGCTCTATGCGGTCTACCAGCATCAGGAAAGACAACTTTCGCCCGTGCACTCCATCTTCGACTGAGTGCGAAGACAGGGGTAGACATAGTCAGCACAGACGACCTCCGAGACTCTGAGTACTATCGAGATTTTCGACCCGAGCTTGAGCATCATGTGCGAGGAGAGTCTCTTGCTCAAGTAGCGGATCTCATCAGGCAAGGCCGTTCCGTCATATTCGATGACACAAACTACTATTCCAGCATGCGTCACGAACTACTAGACATCGCCCGCGCTGCGAGAATCGGTTACGGTCTGATCCATATATCCACCCCTGTTGATGTCGCCCTTATGTGGAATCAGCGCCGTGCCGGCCCTGTCCCGGACAGTGTTGTGCGGAAGATAAGTGAAAAGTTCGACACGCCCGGACGACGATACTCATGGGATGCTCCCTTGTTGGAGCTCGACCTCTCGAAGATGTCCGTGAGCCGGGCTGTTGACCTTACCCTGGAACACCTGCATACCTTGGAACACCCGATTGTTTCTCCTCCTAGTTCCCCATTATCTCCCACGCACACCGCGCGCGCTGAAGTACAGAGTGATATCGCCGATGAGGCTGCCCTTTATGATGTAGTCACTCGCCGCGTAGTCGCGTCCTATCTCTCGGACCATCCCGAGAAACGCGATCGTGATATTCACTCACGAATCCGACGCGAAGTTCTAAGAACGGCCTTGTCCACCGGACTGTCCATTGAAGAGACCGAACGGCTTCTTAGACGCATGCTCGAAGAGTCGGCCTGAACTTGCCTGCAAGAGAAGGTGGTATCTGGCGGCTCCCTAAGAGAATCGAACTCTCATCGCTTGCGCGATCACGGGTTTGAAGCCCGCGGGACTGGACCACCAATCCTGTAGGGAGCCAAAATTGAATAGTCGGCCGGTCTGCACGAACTCGTATGCTCAGAGAATCCGGTTGATGAATGCAACGGTCTCCTTCTTCCACTCCACGGACTTCTTGGCTATTTCTGTTGCAATCCCTCCAGGCAACGCCTCGTCACTGGGTAGGGACTCTATCTTGGATAGCCACGCGCTTGTGGTCAGAGAGACTGGCGGGACCTCCTCTCCCTCCGTTGCCTTGATCATCATCTCTCTTCCATGGGCAATATGGACATAGATATCAGAGAGCGGCGCCTTCTTGAAGATGTCGGCCACCAGCTTGTCCCAGCAGCCCTTTGCAATCAATGCACGAGTCAGGCGTTGTCTTCGATCATCATCAAGTGATCGGAACTTGTCGAAGGCATCCTTGACCTCACTCAAGACGGACTCCACATACGGGTTGAGGATCTCCTCGTTGTCACCCCACGCGGTGATCACAAGCTTGGACGGTTCCTCCTCCACTAGTACCTGTACTATGATTTTCGCACTGTCTAGATTCACATGAAATGTTGCATTGGCCTCGAATACACGACTCTCAGCCTCGGAATAGTCCTTGAGGAGAACACCTGGCTTTGAGGCAATGATGAACCATGCTATTCTGAATGCTGTGGAAGGTTCCACAGTTTCGAAGTCCATTGATTGTGTTACTTCTATCTGGTCATCGGCCTCTGCCACACAATCACCTTCTCTTTGAATTGGTACTATAGACCTGCAACCACCTTAAAGAGTTTCTCAATTGCTCTCTCAACATCCCATTGGCTGGCTCCAATTGCAGCGTTCATGACAACGTAACTATGCGGATAATCATCGATGCATGAACCATACTCTCCCTGACTCACTGCACGTGGTCCAGTAACTCTCTCATTGTAGAGTCTGGCTCCAATCTCATGTGCATTCATTCCATCGATGGTCATTGCGCAGGAGACCGCGTTCTCAACATCAAGGAGGCGCTGCCCCACTTTTTCTGCAGTTTCCTGTAGAAGAGCACCTAGCAGCTGCCGATTCTTCTTCTGTTCCGCACGTAGTTCTTGGTATCTCTTCATCCCAATGGCGGTCAGGGAGGCAAGCAGTTGAACCACGGGTGCTGCACTGGCGCGTCCTGCATAGGTCTCAGCCACCTGCTCGATTGTTTCGGGCTTTGGCGCTACCACAATAGAGCCTCCCACAGGAGTGAGGAAGTTCTTGTCGGTACTCTGGACAACAATGTCCACACGTCCAGCGTCAATTGCGCTTCTGATGGACTTCATGACGCTCTCGGACTGAACCCCATATGCGTTGTTGATCACTAACGGGACCTGATGGTCCTCACATAACCGAGCTATGTCTTTGACGGGGTCGGACTCGCGAGGGGGAAAGAACGTCGTCGTTGCAATGACTGATGCATCTCTTGTGTTCTTGATAGTCTTCTCAATCGCATCCATGTCAGCTCTGACTGCATCCCCCTCCAAGATGGTTGGCATTGGCTTGATCTCTATACCGGTCAACGCGACACCCCGCAGAGGAGACTTGTGGTCCACTCGCGGATACAGTACAGTTCGAACTCCAAGTTCACGGCGAAGTGCAGCAAGTGATAGTCCAATGCTCATTCCTGTGGACAGTGGCAGCACCAGTCCGTGTCTTATGTTGGGGAGACCAAGCCGACGAATCGCATCCGTGACCATTGCATTACAGATCTGCTGCATCAGTGAGGCACCCACCGCCTTGGGCTGTGGTGCTGTGACATGCCCGCTCCGCCCGACTCCATGATTGAATCCAGCAGCGAGTCGTGACACGAGCGGAGTGGCAACTCTCGCCTCTCTTTCGCCCACGCGAATTGCCTTTGGGTCCTTGTCCGAGTCCAATGATGATAAGAGCTGAAGCATCCATTCAATCTGCATCTCCAAGAGAGGCGCATCTGGGAATCGTCTTCGATTCAGAATGTCCTTGATTGGTGCCAGTAATGCATCAAGTGTGATCATTCCACGTTCAGCCATGTTCTTGGGAACAAGTTCTAGAAGTCTCTTCTCAATCTCATCCATCTATATTCTCTCCTCAATATAATCATCAAGACGGACCTCGACACCCTCAGCGATTGGCCGCTCAAACTTCGCAACGACAACACCCTTTGTGCCAAAGGTCGAGCCGATAACTCCTCGAATATTGTCGCTCGTCACTATCTCCCGTCCCCTCAGGTGCTGGGCAGCCTCCTTGTGCATGGCCAGACCCTGTACCAAGACATCATCCTCCCGGACCCGCATGACGGTGCCAGTACGTCTCCTCTGTCTATACACCACAAAAGAGTCGCTCATCTCCTCTACCACACCGTGTCCAATGATGCGCATCTCTGTAGGTTTCAGATCGGTTCGCATGAGCAATACGTTTGTTCCGGGCTCCGATGGGATACGTCTTCGAGTGCGGAGAATCAGATCATACTCCTTCTCATCATTGACGGTTTCAAGTAGCACTCTTCGGTCATCCACATATCTGATTGGAAACGACTCACATGTTACTTCGGCCATGCCCACATGGGCGCTCATTATCATGCCCCTTGTGATGCCTCTTGTGTACAATGGATTCTGCTCAATGTGAACAAGAAGAATTTGTGCTGTAGACAGCGTGCCTGGCTCGCACAGGTAGTCGCCCCTTGTGATATCATCGGGACTGATATCGGGAACATTGATACCTACTCTGTCACCCGCCTGTGCCTGATCTCGTGCAGCCCCAAATGTCTGAATGCTCCTGACCTTCGCGGACCTCCCCTGAGGCACGAGTCTGACAGTGTCCCCAATCTTGATCTGGCCTCTCAGAATCGTTCCCGTGGTGACCGTGCCAAATCCTCTCACATTGAAAGCATGATCGATGGGCATGAGGAACGCACCTCCAACATCTCGACTCCGAGGCTCAAGAATGCGAAGCAAAGCCTGACGGAGTTCATCCATTCCCTCTCCAGTCTTTGCAGAGACCCTGACAAACTCAATCCTCTTGAACTTCGACTCTGCGAGAATCTTGCGTGCCTGTGATTCCACTGTTTCCAGCCGGGTCTCGTCAGCAAGGTCAGTCTTAGTAATTGCGACTACTATCCTGTCGATGCCCATGGACTGAAGTACAATGATGTGTTCGCCAGTCTGAATCTTTGGTCCCTCGTCTGCCGCAACTGTCAGGATTGCTGCGTCAATTATGTTCGCGCCCGCCACAACGCTACGAATCAAGTCCGCATGACCTGGGGCATCAACAAGAGTCACGAGATAGTTGTCCAGTCTGAACATTGTGAACCCAAGGTCGATTGTTATTCCCCGTTCCTTTGACTGAGGATGTTTGTCAAGGCCCGCTGTGAATACTCCCTCGCTTAGAACCTTAGCTAAGGCAGTCTTGCCGTGGTCAATGTGACCCATTAGACCGACATGAAGGGGGATCATATCACTCATATGTTTCGCCAGTGATATCTCATTGCGAGTTATAACTTTCTCCACTTCCATGTAATAGAGGGGTTTATTGCCCCCCATCACGTGCTACAACGTATGGTATCCCGTTCACTCGAAAAGATGATGCTGATTGCAATAGGACTGACAACAGTCGTGCTCGTGGGTGTCCCAGTTCTACTATACTCAATCAATACCATTAACGCTGTATCCAACTTGGAGCGTGCGCAGACCTTTGCGCAGCAGCTACACAATGCGACTGCAGAGGTTGATCAACTCAGGAATGACTCCATCTCGCTTGAACTCTTTCTCCCTGACGATGTACAGGTGGTTGTCAATGATCGAACACTGACAGTCTCCTATCATCCTCCGGACGGTACTGTGGAGACATGGAGTCATGGCTATAATCACACACTCGCCCTCACTCCTCCAAGCGAAAGTGGCACATATCTTGTCACGGTGAGGCTGAACAGCGGGACCATTGAAATTATCTTCTCGTCACTCTGATGTATTTGCTCTCCAGCACAATGTTTTTAATCTGGGCCCGGGTCTTCGCGGTTCAATACGCCAGTGGCGAGGATTGATTCTCATGGCAGAAGACGCCGAACGGTCTGAGGTAGAAGAATCCACTACTGAAACTGAACCTACCGAATCTACCACGACCAAGGAGACCAAAACGCCAGAGCCCACAA
>JAGSHP010000243.1 GCA_029855925.1 Candidatus Thorarchaeota archaeon
GGATAGAAGCACATGGCAATTGGAAACACGACGAGTACAAATGAAACAATGCCGCCAGCAAAGCCAGAGCCAAGAATGAATGCTGCAACGAGAGTGCCGGTCTGCCGGGGGAACGTCCAGAGGATTCTGACCACGGCCCATGACCGCCCACGCTTGGACTGTGCGATCTCGCTCATGAGAAGCGACGTCGAGGCAGGCTGGACCATGTTAGCAACGGAGGCCCTTGCAATATAGAATACCACTGCCAGAATGAAGAACGGCGCGTAGACAAAGCCTATCGTCAGAAGCGGTGTAATCAGGTACAGCAAGAGTATGAGTCGCAGCTTCCCGATTCGTTCGCTGGTGAAACCCACTGCAAGAAGGCCCCACGCCAGACTCATGTTTGAGATGGATGGCACGAGACCCAAGACCACAGGGTCCGGATTGAATGCTGCATAGATCCATGGAATGAGGTAGGGGACCACCATACCTGAACTCAGGCCCATGATGACACGGCTGAGTCCAAACAAGGAAACAACAACCGCATCTCCCTTCCTTTCCTCATTCGAGTCAACAGGGTCGATGTCGACACTCTGATGCGGGGATGTCGCATTTGACCTCAGCCAGTAGTCCGTGGACATTCCCAGCACGCCACTGGCAATCTTCACCGCGCCTATAAGAAAGAAGAGAATGGCATAGCGTTCCATCACAGAGCTGATCCAAATGAGCATGTTGGGGTCGAGAACAAGGCCTGCAATGAAGGGACCAATCATGGCTGCAAAGGTCCCGGTCGCATCCGTAATCCCATAGGACTTGGTGCGCTCCGTGCCGACCGCGGTATAGTCTGCAATCATTGCTCGATAGGATGAAGAGGTGAAACCCGTGCCGATACCAGTCAGGGCATAGATCACAAGAATTGATAATGTGTCACTGATAAAGGGCATAAGCATGAAGCATATGCCGGCGATGAGACCACCCAATAGGAGAGCAATCCCTCTGCCGTGCCTGTCACTGAGCGTGCCCGCGGGAAATAGAGTCGCAGCCTGAAGGTACCCCGCCATTGCAACCATGGTTCCGTAGAACGCCTCATCAGTTCCAATGGCAAGAGCGTAGAGCGGCAACACTATGATGGTAAAAGAATTGGCAAACTTGTTTAGCGTGCTCAGTGCGGAGAAACGCCAGATCTTCGTCTGGTCGATGTCGCTGATGTCACTCGTAAAGTCCATTGTAGGTCTCACTCGTTCCTTGGCGCGGCTTGGCTGAGGCTTGAGTCGAAACAAATAAACTGTACTCGTGCGGCCTTCATAGTCTCTACGAGGCGGGCTGTTCTGACTCGTCTTCGGAGGCCGAGCTCTCGGTCTCATTCTCCCTCTGACAGAATACCTCGGGCCCGAAGAGAATCAAGCCAAAGATGATGGCCAAAGCCACAAGACCCACCGGTGTACTGACAAGTCCCCTCAGGAACAGGCTGATATTCCCCACCCAGGGAATGACCATGACCACCACGCCAGTAATCTCCGAGTACACACGATCACCAGGGTCCTCCATTTGATTATTGTCACCCTTTGTGTAGAAATGCTTCGTGCCATTGATCTCTTCTATGCGAATGACCCGGTGGACGATTGGGGCAGCAGTGTACCAACTATCCTCATAGACGATTATGTCCCCCACTTTGATGTCATCCTCAGGGACATGCTTGAGCACCAGTAGGTCGCCCACATTCAGTGTTGGCACCATCGACTCGCTGGTGACGACAACAAGTGGGGTTGGGGTACCCATTGCAAGGACAAATAGACCGTATCCCCCTACCGTGCCTCCGATCACCAGTGCTAAAATGAAGATCGTCTTGGCGTTCTCGGATCGCTCATTCCACTTGAGGAACGTCTTTACTCGCTCCATCTCTATGCAGCCTCTCGCACATCGGCTCACTTGTTACGTATAAAGATTGAGGATTTTGCGGGAATGGTGATAAGACGCTGTTTGTTGATTCGGGCTTTGCTCGGCAGATTTTTAACATCTCTTAGGAGAGGATGCTACAGAGGAGGAACTCCAATGGGAATAGATGATTACAGTCCGGTAAGTAGATCCAGAAGACTGAAGGTTGTTCAGAAGATCATCTCAATGCGACCAGTCTATGAGATCTATGATGCAGATACCGATGAGAAGCTTGCCGTTGCTCGTCGAACGTGGCTAAGCTTCCTTCGTACAACAATACATGTCGAGGATGTGTCAGGTGAGCGGATTCTCACCGCCAAGGGAGGATACTTCGACAAGACCTTCTGGCTACTCGGGCCTCAGGGAGAGCAAATCGCCAAGATCACGCGACCCTGGATCGCATTTCGAAAGAGTTTCACAATCTACTATCGAGATGAGGCAATTAAGGCGCAGGGCGGATTCTTTGCCTGGGGATTTGACGCAGTTAGCGAAACGGGGCAGTCCAAGTTCCGGCTTGACAAGAAGATATTGTCGATAAGGGATCAGTACATAGTCACCGTTGATGAGTCAATGGACCCGCTCCATGCAGTTGCACTGGCGCTCATTGTAGACACAGTGTTCTACAAGGGAAAGGGTGGTTGCGTCTCACCATGCTCCTGTGTTTGTGCTCTGATACTCTTCTTGATATTAACCGCCGGAATTCTTCTAACGGACTACCTCTATCCATATCCTGTCTCTTATACACATCT
>JAGSHP010000004.1 GCA_029855925.1 Candidatus Thorarchaeota archaeon
GTGGGAATGCTCCTGCTCTTCCTCTCTGTGTGGGTTGTTGCGCTAGCAAGTAATAGTTTCGCCACGCAGAGTGGGACTGCCACAGTAGTAGAGAAGACGCCAGGAGATACGTCCCCCGTAGTTAAGGATAAACCATTTGAAGATATTCAGATCGAACAGTCCACAGCACGCTTTGCAACAGCGTCAACAAGCGATTATGTTGATGATCACTATTATGATGCTGCGGGTTACGTCACCAATTTCGACAACATGAAGGTGAATGACGAGAACTACGCCACCCTCACCGAGCAAGCAATGTCATTCACGACCCTTGACCAGAAGACAGATTGGGACCCATGGCCTGGCACTGGTTGGTCAGAGGAAAGCTATTACGGCTACACGGACTGGCAGCTAGGATCCAAGGGGAAAGTGGGAACGAACTCCGCGTTCCTGGTAGGTGATGATAATGGTCAAACATCAAGAGCAGGGAGCGGATCTTTGATAAGTCCCACTTATGATACAAGTAAGGTTGAAAGATTCAAGTTCTCGTTCTATTATGACATGAGGGGAGGGCTATCCGTCAGTCCCACATTGAAAGTGTACTTGAAAGACTCTAGTGGAAGCTGGGATCTGTATCAGACAATCAGCACGACAACAACGGGCTGGACGTTATTCCAGTCGAGCGATATCACTGATTCACAATATCTGCACAGTTCTCTGCAGGTGAAATACTCTGGTACCACTGGCAGCAATCTTGGATTCATGTATCTTGATGTACACAAGATCGAGGTGGGCACCAATCATCAACTCGAGCAGAGATTTCGTTTCAACTCTGTGGACTATAATGAATACTCCGGAGAGTACCTGAGGATAGATCTGCACTCGACCTCGGATGAGAGCCTTGCAGTCCAGTGCTGGTACAATAGTGGATGGGTTACCGTGGGCTACATATCATCGGCGGGATTGCATACGTTGAGTGTTCACTCCTACTTGACATCAGACACGTTTCTGGTTCGCTTCTATGATACTAGTCAGGGTGCGGACGGAGTCAAGAGCACATGGCTGATTGAGAGAATGTACCTATATCTATCAAATCACATTCCAAGAAACACTGCCACGCCCATTGCCATAAACTCATTGTATGATGGGGACAACCTGTATGCAATGCAGACACGCAATACAAACGATTTTGCGTACATCCGAACGTACCACTCGGACGGCGATGGCTATACCAATATTCACTACTGCTACTTGGCCGGATACAATAGTAGTTCGAATCAGCCCATCTGGGAGGTAAGACTTGATAGATCAGCCCCAACATGGTCCATTTTGACAGGAAACTCATACATTGAGATTGAGGGCGGGTCAATCGCGGGGAGCGATAACTCTCTCACCGTCACATGGCACATCAGATTTCTCTGGGACCATCCCGACATGCAGAACATGGACCTTCGTGTAAGAGTGTCCGACTACAGCGTCAGCACGACCAACGTCTATGACATGAACTGGGATGTGGAGACCCGGTTGGCACTGAGAACATATTCGCTATCGGACTACCGAACCGACATCGGAGCCACAGTGACTGGATCCGGGGATATCCAATATTACAACTCAGCAACTCATGTGGCGCCCACTGCATCACGCGTCCTTGTATATATGAGGAACGAGTATACTCATCAAAGTACACTGTCTAATTACCCTCAGAGCGATGGAACATTCAGTATGGACGTGTCACTTGCATCCGCAGTGGCAGCCCAGTCAATCAGCTTTCATGTGGAGGATGCAGTGGCACACAAAGAACTGCTCTACACTTCATATTCACAGACAACGATAACCGACCGGGTCAAGGTCGTTTCCATGACTGACGACGATCCGGAGAGCAGACTCAACGTCAATTCTACTGTAACCATTTCGGCGCATCTCATCTATGAGTATGATAGCCATGATGTCACAACTGGAACCGTAACCATCAATGGTATAACCGCCACGTACACAGGGAGCGGAGGTATCTGGACAATCACACATAATGAGAGCACTGTGGGTTCTGTGACCTATGACGATGTCGCAATCTCTGGAGATACCTACGGGTTGTCTGTAGTCAATCAGAACTCGCAGAGTGTCACCGTGATCTGGGACCAGGTCAAGGTGGTCTCGTACACAGTTGAGGACACATGGGTAAACATAGGAACGGCGGTGGACGTGAGCGTGAAGCTGCAGTACGCATTCGATTCCGCTGATGTGGTCGATGGAACTGTGACGATCAATGGCTATGCTGCGACTCATCAGGGAGCAGGCGTCTGGCTGACAACGGTCACTCAGAACAGCGTGACCAGCATACAATTCGACACTGTCGCTGCCAGCGGCAATCAGTACGGAATCTCAAGCGTGGACCAGAACTCTCAATCAATCACGGTCGTGTGGGATGAGATAGTGGTCCAGTCGTATTCCGCTAGCGACAATCGAGTCGACATTGGCACATCGGTGACCGTTGAGACCACGATTGTCTATGCCTATGATGGAACCCCTGTGGTCGATGGCACTGTCACAATAAACGGTGTTGCTGCAACCTATTCCGGGAGCGGTGGTGTATGGAGAATAACGCAGACATATGGTAGCGTCACCAGCGTGACATACAACATGGTTCAAGTCGCGGGCAATGCGCATGGTGTCACAACAGTAAATCAGAACTCGCAGAGCACGACGGTGATATGGGATGCGATCAACGTAGTGTTTACGGGA
>JAGSHP010000081.1 GCA_029855925.1 Candidatus Thorarchaeota archaeon
CGTGATATCCCTTGGATGCGTCAAAGTTCTCCACCCAGTTCTCACCATTGACCGACTCGACCTCTCTGTCCAGATCCAGCTTGTTTTCGACCAAGATGCACGGTGGTAGTGTCCAAGACCACTTCTCGAAAAGGCTTGCTGCATCACTGTACTAGGTCCACCACAGGAAGGTCTCGAAATAGTTTGAGAGCCTGATTGACGAGTTCTGTGTCGAGAGGTACGATCTTTCCATAATTTTCGACCTTGACATACTAGAAAGACATAATATTAACACAACATCCACATGTTATTGTTCGCCATCATCGACTCCAACGATCCCTTGGAATGACGAACCATGTCCGCATTGACACCGTATGACTACAAGATTTTCGTGACCGGACCCTTCCAATCAGGCAAGACAACTCTGATTCATACTCTTGACCCGTATGCGATTTCAATTGATAGACCGCTTCCTCGCCCATATCGTGGTGTGTCGGGTACGACCACAACTGGTTTTGACCTCGGGCGCATTGCATGGGTTCGTGAGGAAGAGCTTGACGATGGGATCATTGTTCCAAGGAATGACTATACACCCGAAGACCATAACGGCTGCATTGTTAAGGAGATCGAACTCCGTGGCGTTCCTGGACCCCTCCACTTCAAGTTCGTCAGAGACACAATGCGTAACAATTCGAATGCTGTCTTTCTCTTGGTTGATTCGTCCGACCCGGACATGATTGAGGATGCCAAGAGCCATCTACAAGAGGTCCATCTCTCCTTTCACGGAATACCTCATGTTGTGTTTGCAAGCAAGCAGGACCGACATGATGCGGTCTCACCCGAAGAGGTGGCAGAATGGGTCGGCGTGGACGAGGCCATCGGCATCACAACACATGATGCCCAAGCATGCAGGTCCACAATCACGCGAGTCCTTAGGTCTCTGCTTGCGAGCTGATGAATCGGACACAGTGTTCATTTACCACTCGTGGTGACTAGCCAGCACCGCTCCCTTCTTATCAGCTCGATGCATGTCACTTGTATGTCATGTGAGACCTGTGGGACTATCTATCGCAATGGACGTCGTGTGTTTGTCGGGAGGCGTGTCTGTCTAGACTGTTGGCGACTGAAAGAGAAGGAAGTCGAGCGCGCAGAAGAAGACAAGTCAGCACGATGATTCATACAGTTCTCTTTTATTACTTCTCGTGTCTATTTTCTAGCGGTGAATACCATATGACAGGTCCGAGACTTCGTCTACTTGCGTTACTAGCAATGATCACACTAGTCACGCCAATAGTTTACAGTCCAATGGCCGCCGCCTATACGCCAGGCGACGAAGCTGCAGTCTTCGGTCACACGTTTGCCGAGGAATACTGGACTAATAGTTCGATTCCGCTCACGACCTCCGGTGCAAACGCAACATTCACTGCATCCTATGTGCACGTCGGTGACTTTCAAGCATTCCTACTTGCCTTTAACGAGATCAACACAACCGATGGGGATCAGATAATCTTACCCTATCAGCTGTTCGGAATGCACTACATCACCCCCGAGGACAATGATGTCTTCATAGGTGCAATCTTTGCGTTTCTGCTTGTCCATAACGAGAGTTATGGTGACAACAATCTCCCGGACGTCGGTAACGAAAATGCATGGTTTGTAGTTCCAATGAGCAACGACAATCCCTGGCCCGAGTACACTCCAAGTGTTGAACCAATTGCGGTCTCAAAGATGAGTGACAATCACTACAGATTTGGAATGACATACAAGAATCTGCCAGCGCGTATCGTCTCTGCAGATTCGACTGGGGCCTTCCTTCTGACGTTGGCGCTCCCATTCCTGAGAGTCTTGATCAGTGAACTGACCATCCAATACGACATAATCATTGATGCTGATGGAACGGTCCACGCTGAGACCCTATACACTATTGGTCAGGTTAAGAAGGCACAGGAGTGGAGAATCTTCCACTTTGTGGACATCGACCCTCAAGAACGGATAACCCCCAGCATGGAGATATCCGCAGTCCATTATCTGTCCGTCTTCACGTCCAAGTACAATGTGACTGCTGCATCTACGGGTCACACTCTCCAGCCCCCTACTCAGACATCACCTCTCACTGACAACATCAGTATCAAGGTCGGAGACGACAATGAACGGGCCTTTGAGATCGGTCTGGGTCGTGGCTACTCCCTGATCAATGAAACGACCGACCCCTGGACGACGGTCTCAGACAATGAGACCGCGTTGAACGCGCTCGTTGCTGCGCCTGGTGCCGGCTTTGCTCTTGTTGCTTGGCAAGCACCCTTCTCAGGATGGGTCTTTGCGCACATGGCCTACGGACTATCCGAGCAGGTACGAAGTCGCTATCACTCTGTGCAGGGTCTGATCAGCAACTCCACGGCTGAGTTTACAAGCAGCCGCTGGTGGTATGCTGTGTCATTCCCTGAGTGGAACGGCCTCCGTGTCTACCAGGACCCGACATACACGGCGATAACCAATCTTGCAGAGTCAAGTACGTCAACAACAGCAACTGGCTTCAAGCTGACAACTGGGCAGCTCGTAATAATCGGTGTTGTTGCCGTGATCGTACTTGCAATAATTGTCAAGAAACGATAGACTCGTCTATCATTGTGGCAGGACTTCCCTGCCACACACACTTTCTTTTGTTGCGTCTGCCAACTCAGAATATCTTGGGCTCTTCCCACTCACCGTAGACCTCGCGCCAGACGTCACAGATCTCGCCCACGGAGGCGTACGCCTTGACAGCCTCAACAATATGTGGCATGACATTCTCGGTCCCCTCCGATGCCTTCCTGAGACCGTCAAGTGCCTCTTGAACTCGCTTATTGTCCCGTTCACGACGCACACGATTCAGGCGCTCGATCTGTTTCCGTTCGACCTCAGGGTCAATCTTGAGAACCGGAATCGAGATGTCTTCACCCTCGAGCACATACTCGTTGACACCCACGATGATTCTGCGTTTCTCCTCAATCTCCTTCTGATAACGGAAGGACGCGTTGGCAATCTCCTTCTGGAAGAATCCCTTCTCTATGGCGGGGATGACACCACCCAGCGCCTCCACCTGATCGAAGTACTTGTATGCCTCCTCCTCCATCTCATTGGTCAGCGCCTCGACATAGTACGACCCTGCTAGGGGATCGATGGTGTTGGCGACACCACTCTCATGAGCCAGGACCTGTTGAGTTCTCAGTGCGACACGCACCGCGTCCTCTGTAGGAAGACAGAGTGCCTCATCCATGCTATTCGTGTGCAGGGACTGCGTTCCACCAAGGACCGCCGCAAGTGCCTGATACGCGGTTCTCACAATGTTGACCATGGGTTGCTGGGCAGTGAGAGAGCATCCGGCTGTCTGCGTGTGGAACCTCATCCAGAGCGAGCGGGGCTTCTTGGCACCAAATCGCTCCTTCATCTCTCTTGCCCATATTCTGCGGGCGGCTCTGTACTTGGCAATCTCCTCGAATATGTCATTGTGAGCGTTGAAGAAGAAGGAGAGTCGTGGGGCAAAGGCATCCACATCGAGACCGCGCTTGGTCGCCCATTCGACATATGTGAGCCCGTTCAGCAACGTGAATGCAAGTTCCTGAACTGCAGTGGAGCCAGCCTCGCGGATGTGATATCCACTGATCGAGATTGTGTTCCAGCGTGGGATGTGTTCGGTTGAATACTCGATGATATCGGTGATGATTCTGAGTGATGGCTCTGGCGGATAG
>JAGSHP010000351.1 GCA_029855925.1 Candidatus Thorarchaeota archaeon
GGCTTAGAGTTGCAATCGATAGGGTAGTTCGCAGGAACCGTGTGTGCTCATTATCTGATGGAGTCACACAGATGATCCGCGATGGGATGAATGTCTATGCCATCGACTCGCAAGGGGTATTTTGGCTGGACGTTGACACGCCCGAAGATCTGGCCTTCGCAGAGACCGTCATTCCACAGAATCCGTTCCTCTACGAGTCCTTTGCCACCTCCGCTGATGAGGTTGAGACCGACTTTGCGGACATGGATGAGACAATGCAGCAGGAGGAGTGGGCATGACTGAGAGCGAGGCAGTGACCCAGCGCAAGCTGCCAAAGGTGGATGGCCCGATTTCACGACACCTGAACAGGCGGTTCTCGGTCCCCCTTGCAGAGCGACTTGTACATGTAATCTGGATCACTCCGAACAGAGTCTCGTGGGTCGCACTCTTACTTGCAGTCACTGCAGCCATCTCGTACGGACTAAGTGGTGTCCTCATGCCAAGTCACATCTGGTTTGGTGGACTGCTTTTCATGCCCACTGTTGTCCTTGGAGGTATTCTTGCTCAGATCAGTAGCATCATTGACGGAGTGGACGGTGACCTCGCCAGGCTCAGAAATGCATCGACGGTGTCCGGTGGAGTCCTTGATGCCGTTCTTGACAGGTATGCCGACATTGCCATCATCATGGGACTCGCTCTTGCTGTGGGAGCCGAGGGAGCATCCGCAAGTGTTCTACCGTTAGGTCTCGTTCAGGTGACCATGACCGGAGAATCACTGCTCCTACTGCTGGTCCTGGCTCTGAGCGGGTCACTGATGGTCAGCTATTCACGTGCGCGACTTGAACACGCGGGTCTCTTTGAGCCGGAGAGGTGGACCCTTATCGGGGCGTCAAGAGATGTGAGGCTGTTCCTGATCTTCATATGCGCGGTCCTCAGCTGCCCCCTTCTTGCACTCGTCATCGTTGCAGTAGCAGGAAACCTGACAGTGGCTGCAAGAATGACAACAATGTTAAGCAGAACATCTCGGGACTGACGGGAGGAAATGTACATGATACTGGGTGCCTCATACTACTCAGGATGCAAGACGCCGCTCCCAGAGTTCTTGGACATATGCGCAAGCTCGGGTCTCAACGCCGTTGAGATCCAAATGGAGTATCCCTATTCAGTAGACGAACTGAATGGCTCAAGAACTGGGGAGCTTCTTGACCTCCTGTCTTCGTACGACCAGCGGCTATTGTTGCATGGGCCCTACCATGACATCAATCTTGCAAGCCTGAAAGAGGACATCAGGAGAGCCTCTGTCAACATCATGAAGCAGTGCATAGATGTGGCACACAGGATGGATGTCGAGCGCATTGTGGTCCACGGCGGAAAGTGTCCTGCTGACCAAGCGGCTCTGGTGGATAGAGCACGAGACAGGATGACAACCAGTCTGTTCGAACTCGCCAAGTTCGCACACGAACGCGGGGTGCATCTAGGGATCGAGAACAAGCAGAGAGGAAGCGATATTGAACTGCTGGTCTACCCTAAAGAACACCGAGATGTCGTTGAGCAGCTCAGAGACCTTGGTGCCGTCGCGGTGGTCGATCTCGGCCATGCAAACACCACAGGAACAAATCCAGCAGAATTTCTTAATATATTAAACGGGACGATGGCTGAGGTGCATCTTCACGACAACAATGGTACAAGGGATGAACACCTGCCTTTCGGAGAGGGCACCCTACCGGTCGCCACGATAATGGACACATTACAACACGAGTTCAACGGCGACATCATCATCGAGTCCAAGGACGTGAAGAAGACACCCGTGGTTGCCCAGCTCTTAGGTAATGGGAGTCCGCAGAACAGTTAGACATTGTCGGACATAGGTTTCGAATAGAAGGCAAGAATGGGCACAGTGAATGACGATACCAATGCTGTGCCTGCGCAGAAGTTCCGTGTTCGAGCGACTCATCTTCCGAAAGACGGAATTTATGTAATTTATGAATTTGTCGAGAGGCAATAAGGAAACTTGTGGGAGAACTCTTAGATTTCATAGAC
>JAGSHP010000157.1 GCA_029855925.1 Candidatus Thorarchaeota archaeon
CTCCCAGTCCTTGCCGACGATCTTCTCGTCTTTAGGAAGTTCGACGAACTCGCCATTCTCAAAGGGGAAGAATCGCAACCTGTGGTGGTCGTCACAGACGATCAGGTCTGGTTGACCGGGCTGCCGCCAATGCCCAACTATGTATACCCAGTCTTCCTTGAAACCTCTTCCAACCTTTGCGTAGGGCGGGTCTGAAAAAGTGAATCCATCAGAGTCGCCATAGTCGCCATAGGGATATCTGATCAGGTCCCCATTCTTGTGGCGAACAATGAGGTCGGGAGTGCCATTTCCCATCCACTCGTCAACAAGATAGTGAGTGAAGTGATCCTTGAAGCCACGTCCAATCTTGCGAGGTCTACCGTGTCCCTTGAAGGTGCGACCATCAAAGGGATACAACCAGAGGTCTCCATTCTTCTCACGAACTACAAGATCGGGAGTACTTCCACCAGTCCAGTAACCGGGCAATAGATGAGTGAACTTTTCCCGGTCAAAACCTTCGCCGACGCGCTCGTCAGAGCCAAGGTCAACAAACTCCTCACCGTTCCATGGAAAGAGCCGCAGGTGACCATCCTCATCACGAACCAACAGATCGCTGGTACCGTTCCCGGTCCACTCGGCAACAATATAGTCCCACTCTGGCTTGAAGCCACGACCAACCCTGTGACCAGTATCAGACACCATGAACGTCTGACCCTCAAAGCGGTAGTATTTCAGGTCACCATCTTTCTCGAGCACGACGAGGGAGTTTCCTCCCCCAATTCTGCGTTTTCTTGAAGCAGGGGCAGGCATCCAGTATCCTGGAAGATGCTTTTCAAACTTGAACCCTTTACCGACCTTGATTCCGGTCTCGTAGACACCAGCGTCTTTGTCGGGAAAGAACGAGTAGTAGTCTCCGCGATTGAAGAACGGATACCACTTGAGATCTCCATTGCTCTTTCGGACCACAAGTCCCGGCATTTGATAATCCTCCATCACATAGCTCGTAGATAGATGCTTTTGTGTGTTGTGTGGACAGCATTTAATCTTTCATATGCTCTATGGTCGTCACAGAAGACACAGAGACCTTGTGGAAAAGCAAAATCAATGTGCTTCCCAATGGTATAACAATGACTGGAGGAGGTCTCATCCATTCAGTGATCTCTCTTCTTCTCTAACAGGAGTCCTCCGCGTACGCTGTCGTTTGGCCATTCCCAATCGCCACAGTTCAACGAAAAATATTAACGGCGGTCCGTCTTCAGTGACTATTCGTTAGTGACTTGCACTCACAACAAACGAGAAAGGGTTCTTGACAATGATTTCACGTCGATTGGCTGCAATACTTGTTATCGTGATAGTAGGCACTGCAGTGGTGGGCGTACTGTCGTTCTTCCCGCCGCAGAGATTCGTTGACAGCAATCAGCAGTATCTTGGCGATTCGGACACAGGATACACTAACGGTCCGTGGTGGGGCTGGCACATGACCAAAATCGCTACATATGGCGAGAAGGTATTCACGTATACGATTGAGCGCACCGACACGGGTCGCTCGACTCACTTCTACGAGAAGACTGTAGGTGGAGAGTGGGTGGAGGGTATCTCAATGCCATCCACACGCCCGGAGAGCATACTGGTTGACTCGGATGGATATGTCCACATCATAGGGTTCCGAGCCTTTGACCCATCAAACGAATATCATGGGCGACTGTTTCACATAAAGATGAACAACACGGGTACAGTATCAGGACCCTACGCGATGGAATACCTCTCGCCGCCTCAGGATCTCTATTCATACGATCCACTGCAGTTTGTCACGATCTACTACGGTGCGGGTATTGGCCCTGACGGCACGATTGTGGTGGTCTCAACGAACTCGGAGTCGGAACCATGGGGGCTGGTCGCACGCATCTACAACAGCAGCAGCAAGACATGGAGCATCGAGGCAATCACGACGGATCTACCCTCCCGATTCTGTTACCAGTACGTTCAGGTGACCTCCAAGGCAATCCATGTTGTTGCGATTGAGGACCAATATGACCCCGATCTTGAGAATGAGTGGTTCCAGTATCGCTTTGGCATGGTCAAGTACTTCTGGAAGGAACTGCCATCAGGAACGTGGCAAGAGGAGACCCTCATCGACCTGAACCCCACTCACACCCCTGTGGAGATACTGAATCTTGGACTGAAAGTGGATGAACTGCGTGTAGATTCGAACGGCACAGTCAATGTGATCTATCATCATGCAGTGAAGGAGAATGCCAACTCGTTCTACGTGTATCATCTGACCAAACCAGAGCTCGGTACCAAATGGACGAACAAGACGTGGGTCACTACATCGACTTGGACGAGGCTCTGGGAGAACAAGAATGGTGACCAGTATTACGTATGCGCTGAGTGGGGACACCAACCCTCCGTGATTCCTGTAGGGTCTGACACGCGATACTACATTGCTCGGTTCCCGTCAGAGTACACAGATGATCTCTGGTTGTACATTCCAGAGGCCCGCGGTGGCAGCACGCTCAGCGACTACCTCGAAGTGGTCGCATACGAGTCGTACCCGGAGTCCGGGACTGAAGCCATTACCGTGGAAGTAGACATGAGCAACTTTGCATGGTCATGGGGATATGAGCCATAACTATGAGACCCAACCAAGCATCACAGAATGCGTCTCATAGGTCAGCCGGAAGTAGAGGTGGATGTCACTCAGACATCGTAGGGGGCCCCTGCTGACGAGTATGTACTCGTGCGTGCGGCCTTCACCACTCTTGTCCCAGTTTCCATTCGGAGGCCCGGCTCAGAGTCGCCCTCATATCCGTCCACAATCGTAGAAACCTCACTGCTATTAGTTCGGGATCTAGTGAGACGCTCCACATACGCCCTGATCTCCGGGGTCTGCCTCTCTAGTCCAAGCGGTGCAAGTACAGCTCTGTCCAGCTCTTCACTCTGCGTCTCGCCCGCATCCACCATCCTCTTGTAGGCTGCAATAATGTCGGCGCGTTCCTTCGTGGTCAGTTTTCTCGGGTCGAGAATAGGCAATGCCGCGACCTCATATACCATCATCGAGTTGAGCCCACCCCCCATGACGCGTCCGTGGAGCTCCCTGAACAGTCGTGTCAGTACAGAGTTCAGAGTGGCCAAGATGATCTGTGTGTGGCTGTCGTCATGCGGTGTGACGCCATAGAGTGTGTCTTTGATGGCGACCAGGTCTCTGTTGTGGAAATGTATGAACGCTCTATGATAACCCTTCGACACGACAATAGGAGGCCTTGGAATCATTCCCAGATTGAACCAGCAACCGTTGTTAGTCCGATTCGAAATGCATGTCACTCTGCGATGGACTGGTGGCATCTCCCCACCATTACCCCACATGGCCTCAGCCAGATATCGGAAGAGTCCAGACCGGCCCTCCTCCCACAACATCCGGAGGATGTGCGATTCCTGTGGTGTTAGTTCCTCAGGTCTTGCTCGAGAGGGCAATTCTCCCTTTGGCAGAGGCGTTTCTCCGAGGGCACCGCTCTGCACTCCAGACAGATAACGCGAAACGTACCCATTGAGATCCAATATGACCACATCAGTCTGTTCTCTGTCAAAGACCACACCGGATATCTGGGAGATTGAACGAATCACGGGAGTCAAGAACTGGGCATCAATGCCCCTGATCATTGCCTCTTGTTCTGTCATCAAAAAGAACTCGTCAGCACCTGTCGTGACGCCACGCCGAACTCCTGCAACATCACGAAGCCGACACATCTTTGGATGAGAAACGAGATCCCAGTACAATTGTGGTGCCCTAAAGAATAGACTCCACTTGGAGACCTTGGCAAGTTCACTCTGTTTCTTTACAATGACTCGATAGATCTCATTCTCTATTAGTTTGTCAGCAGGAAGCTCCTCCTCAACTAGTGAAACAATGTCCGCAATGTCCATCTCTCTCCTGAGCCTAATCAGCTTGACCAGGTTATCAGTTCTATCATCGTCAGAGTGACGCTCAAGGATTATTATGCTCGTATGGACGAGTGGGTCCCGGAACACTCGGATTGGAAACGTGATTATGGCCAGAATCCTGTAATGGTCCAGCATGAACCTCTGCAGATCATTTCCGTATTTGACGGATAGCCATTTGTCCGAAGTGATGAATCCTAGACGTCCACCTTCTTTAAGAAATTCTGTTGCGTGTGTGAAGAAGTACACGTAGATGTCAGCCTGCCCACTGATCTTGACGTCCAAACGTTTCAGATGTCTTGTGCAGAGGTCCTTGTCGGCGAGTAGTTCCTGGCGGATGTACGGAGGATTTCCAACAATCGCATCAAATTCTGGGAATGCTGTCTGATCGTCGTCAGTGACTTCGCCGCCCTTGTCAACACCCTTGCCAGCAAGTCGTGAACTCTGTGGCTCCACATTGAAGAAATCTTCAACGACAAGATGCAGCTCTCTGGTCTCACTGGATGGATCTTGCATGGCCAAGTTGACCGCCGCCAAATGGACGGGAAACGTATTCATGTCAATGCCGTATATCTGGTCAAGAATTGCCTGATGACTGTGATCATTCCCCGCCCTTGCCTTTAGCTCTCTTAGGCGACTGTACGCCTGTACAAGAAACGAACCGCTGCCACACGATGGGTCCAGGACCACATCGTTGTGATTCTTGATTGTCAGACGTGTTATGAGTTGAATGATCTCGGGCGAGGTATAATACTGGCCAAATTGCTTGCGCTCGCCAGTTGGGATGATTTGTTCATATACTCGACCAAGGGAATCATGTCTCAGTCGAGAAAGGTCACAGAGAGCAACTTCCTCCAGAAACCCAGCGACCTCACTTCTGAGACTCTCCGTGACTGGGAACTCGTAGAGAATGGCATCATGTTCAGGGACCGCTTCGAGTCCCATCTTCTCGGCGAAACGCAAAAAGGTCCTCTGCCTCGCAGCAGCGCCCAGCACCTCTTCAAGGGAGAAGTCCGGCACATCAGCACGAGCCGACCTCAGAAGTGTGTGGAGAATCAAGTCACTCAAAAGAAGGTACGCAGCATGAAGAGAGTACCATCTGGTGCCTGTGTCATGGCGCAACCCCCAACCCTGCGCATCGATCCAAGTGCGTACTGTTGCGTGAAAGACTGGCGTACGGCGTACTGAACTCTCAATCTCATCAGCCAGTCGCTCGTGAAAGACCTTCAGAAGGTGGATGAACGCGTCTGTGCTCGAAAGCGACCTCTCTTGCTCAGAATGCACCTGCGCACCGGGACTCAACATGATCCGCTCCAAACTCTAGGGGCTCACGACCGAGTGTATGACAGTACAACCTTCAATCGTGTTCGTCGATAATTAAGTCTACCTGCCCGCTGCCATTGCTGTCACTGTCGTTCATAGACTACAGCTTCAACCCGAGTCCCGCAGACTGTCAAGACACGCTCTTGCTGAGGGATCGCATCGATTTGCCATTCGGTGGAAATCCTGTTGAGATCAACGACTCATCACGGGCGCCCACCTTCACTATCTTCGGAGTCCCCCACGTCTTCAGGCTCAGCCTCCTCCTCTGTCGCAGCATCAGCGATAGTCTGAATGTCAGGCTCTCTCTCTTTCGAGCGTCGCAGGTGAGCGACAGCACGATCAGTGGCCTTGATGAGCTTCGAAGAGAGATAAGGTATCACGACCAGAAAGAGGACCGGCATGAGAACAATGACACCCAGTGAATAGCTTCTTAGAAAGTCCATAGTGGTCACAGTAGTGCCTGCCAGTACCACGAGAAACATGAAGAATTTGATTCGAATCGACGAGCCAGTCTTATTGACAAGCTCGATTCGTTCCTCCTCAACAATGCTCTGAGGTGTGCCCGACTCCTGCATATGACTCAATTTCTTGAGCCCTTTCCGCAGCTCGCGATATGAGTTGATGACGACAAGAACGATCGATGACACGTACGTTGC
>JAGSHP010000318.1 GCA_029855925.1 Candidatus Thorarchaeota archaeon
CTGGCACGGTTCAAGTGCCATTGTGGGACGATACCATCGATCAGGTTCAAGAGGGCCAGACATACACTCTGACCAATGGCTACACAGGACTTTTCCGTGGCAACCTTAGACTGAACGTTGGTAGATACGGCAAGCTCGAAGAGGCTGAGAGCCCAATCGAGGAAGTCAACACAGAAGTCGACATGTCTGCTGAGGAACACGAGGATGAGCGTCGGCGCCGAGACTACGGCGGTGGCTACGGTGGTCGCAGTGGCGGTTACGGTGGTCGCAGTGGTGGCTACGGTGGTGGCGGTTACAGTCGAGGCGGTCAGCGCGGTCGCAGTGGCGGCGGTCGACGACGCTACTAAGTCTTCAAACAAAACATCACTGAGTGCGGGCGCTTTTTCAAGCCCAGCACTAAACTTCTTTTTTATTTTCATCTACTTTGACTGCAGCGTTTCACTGATAAGAGTAGACGAGAATTGGGATACCATGACTAGACTGTCTGAACGAGAGTCATATACACTGGTTCCGATTGGCTATGTTAGAAGACCTGATCAAGGGATGCCGAGCCTTGTCATCTACGAGGACTATTGTCCGGCACTTCTGAACGTGGACAGGTTCTCGCATCTCATTGTTCTCTGGTGGATCTCTGGTCGTGACAATCTCTCAGACCGTTCGACCGTGGTCGTCATCCCTCGTGGCGGTCGCATACCCGAGGTCTCGGGAGTCTTTTCCTGTAGGTCTCCCGCCCGACCCAATCCAATTGGTCACTCAGTTGTCAAGATCATCTCTGTAGACATGGAGTCGTGCACAGTCACCATTGACCAGATTGATGCCAACAACGACTCTCCCATAATTGACATGAAGCCTTACCTGCCATCTTCAGACAGGGTTGATAACGCTGTTGTGGCCCCGTGGTTCACAGAGCTGAAACAAAGATACTCCAGCACGGAGAAGTAAGTTAGCGGAGTCTTTAAATCTCCGATTGTTATTGGAGAATTTGGGTCTTGGGAGTCCCTGTAACGGGAGGAATAACCTAACAAGTGCGGCGTGTGGTACTCTTGCGGCATCGTAACAGAGATTCATCAAGTAGCGATGGTACGCGAGATGACACTCGGATTAGTGCCCCCGTGGGCCACCTCGACGGGAACGACGATTTCTTGCGGCTTGCATTTGAGGTCTTGATGAAGAGTACGGTTCATGGAATCGCACTGTTTGACAGTTTAGGACATGCTGTGCATTGTAATGATCGATTCACGGACGCCATACTCTTTCCTACTGAGAGTTTCCGAGAACTCAGTCTGTCGGGCGTTCCCGACTCTAGCAGGCTCGTGCGCCTTCGAGATGCGTTTTACTTCTTGAAATCGGAGCTGACAGTCGAACCTCTCTCAATCAAGATACCTGTGACCGATTGGCAAGTCAACCTCACAATGACGCCTCTTTATTCTCACGACCGGTTCTCAGGCATCATTGTCATGGAAACCCCTGTTCCCTTGATTTCTCCTGAATCATCAATCTTCTCAAGGGAGGCTGTACACAGGCCTTACATAATCCATGACGCCAGTGGAAAGGTTCTGGACTGTAATCTACCTCTCATCTTCTCTCTTGGTCATTCACCTTCGTCTATCAGCGCCAAGTCCATCTTCGAGATTGAAGTGGGTCTTACTGACGAGACCTTGAACAAACGGATCGAGACACTTAATGCGGTTCGCACAACTCAGTTCAGAACAGCATACTTGAACTGGGATGGGACACCCCTCTCAGGTGATGTGACTGCGCTACTGATCGAGTCAGAGGGTCAATCGACCATATGCAACGTGATTCGGTTTGATGAAGCCGAACTGGAAAACAAGAGCGCCCACAATATGGACCACTTTCGCATCATCTTTGACAGTCTTCCAGTGGCTGCTCTTCTGTGGAGTCGAACGGGGAATACCTATGTCCTGGACCTCTTCAACGAGGCGGCTGAAGTCCTCACTGATGGAATGGTCAAAACCGCTGTGAATCGGACGATTGACGACATATTTGTGGGAATGCCTGAGGTGGCATTAGCAATTGAAGAAGCCATGGAGTCACGAGTTGCCATTCGCGGAGAGATTCCATGCGACTGTCCCAGGATAGGACTTGAGGGAATATTCGTTCTATCATTCTCGCGAGTCACTCCTGATTCGATCATCATGACAATCACTGATATCACAAAGCATATCGCACTGCAGAAGCGGCTCAATAGGAAGATGACCGAGCTCAGCGAGTTTGCCCATGACATGAACCATGACATAAGGGGACTTCTTCATCGAATGAACATGCATCTCGACATACTGGAGGAGGATGTGGAACATAGCAGAATCTCAGACATTCGAGAAGTCATTGAGATGATTGACCGTTTGCTCACAAGCTCCGTGCTGCTGGCAGAGTCGGGTCTGGTCGTGGGTGAATACAGGTGCTGTGGTCTTCGTGATATGATTGGTTCAGTAGCAAAGATGGTGCTCCCCCCCGAAGTGAAGGTTGAGGTTGCAGACCTGCCTGCTGTCATGTGCGACGAATCCAAGGTCACACAGATGTTCATGAACATATTCCACAATGCCATTTATCACGGGAACGCGACGTCGATCGAAGTCTCCGCCGAGATGGACGAGAGCTATCTCAATCTCGTCATTAGAAACAATGGTCGTCCCATACCGCCAGAGCTAAGAAGTTCGTTGTTTAGGAAAAAGGTCTCAACAAAGCAACATGGCGGTGGCCGTGGGCTCTTGATAGTCCGCAAGATTGCAGAGGCGCATGGCTGGGGTATCAGGGTTCTCTCTACAAACAGTCCTGCATTTTGCATTAGCATTCCCAAGCGCCAGATATGTGAAGAGCCGACTGCGGAACGATAATCGAGACCGTCCCGCAAAAATGCTCTACTTGTTACGCTTGACAAACCAGATGATCTTGTCGTCCTCTTCTCGCATCTCTAGGATCTCGTTCCGTGTTCTGTCGGCCCATGATGGAAAGTCCTTCTTTGTACCGACATCGGTTGCCGTGACCTTGAGAATCTGGCCTACCTCGATTTGCTGGATCTCTTTCTTGAGTTTCAAAACAGGCATCGGGCATCGAAGTCCAGATGCATCGAATTCTCTTGCGATTTCGTAGTCAGTCATGTGAACCACGTGGAGGACTCAAAGAATTGCTCTTATCAGTCTTATTAACGCGGACAGACGTTGATTTCGCGGAGGAACTGATGGAAACGAAGAGAGTTACACAACGTAACTTCGTTTGGAGCTTTCAGATGACCATTCCGACATGTTTATGAGTTACATTCTGAAACTGGGCCATCTACAGGTGAAACTTATGGCGTTGTTTCAATTACTACTCTTCGTTCTTGCGGGCTTGGCAATTGCTGCTATGTTCTCAGGCTTCCTGTTGGCTCGCAGAATGGGTATGTACTTGATGATGCAGGTCATGATGCTGATGTTTGGGATGTTCGTCTCACTGGGAGTCCTCGTCTTCGGACTCGTATTTCCTCCAGCGACACCCGCTATGTTTGACATCTTGCATCTGCTCATTATAGTCGATCTCGTGTTTGTGCTCTTGGCACTCCTGATGGAGTTCCTCCAGGTCCTTCCGATCCTGATGAAGACCATGCAGGGTGCGCCCATGCACAGCTCGCACATTACCAACTTGCTGGTGCTTTTCTTCTATCTGTTGGGTCTTGTTCTCTACTATGCGGACCTCGCAGTACTGTAAGGAGTTGATACTAAAATGCCGTCTCTATACATAATCGGTCAATGGGGTCCCGAGGCTGCGGAACGCTGCTACGGACCTTTCGTAACTGGTACTACTGCCCAGGCACAGGACATCGAGGTGACGATCTTCCTCATGATGGACGCTGTCTGGCTTGTCAAGAAGGGAATTCCTGAGAAGATCAAGGCGCCAGGATTTCCGCCTCTTCCAGAACTGATCAACATGTTTCTCGAGGAGGGTGGCAAGATTCAGGTCTGCTCTAACTCCGCAGAGTTCAGGGGTCTCACGGAAGAAGATTTGATGGACAAGAGAATCGAGATTGCTGGCGCAGCCACCATGATCGATGACCTGTTCAAGCATGACAAGTATATCGAGTTTTAAAATATAAATAGAAATAAAAATACTTTTGGGGAGCAACACGCTCCCCTATTGTTTCTCACATCCACGAGAAGAGGGTGTGGCATTCAACGATTTTTTCAATCAGCTGGTCGTAGTCTATCCTTACGATTTTCTCCCCAAGGGGTAGGTCTGAGAGACCACGCGCGTCAAGGTCAGCCCCAAGAGCGTAGATCTTCACACCTAGGTCCATCAGTGACCTAATGTTGTCGGGAATTGTGCCTCTTGGTGCAGCACCAGTGACCCCGTCGTGGAGGAGCACAATGCATACCTCATATCCGATCTTTAGCTGGTGAGCTATTGCTTCTCGAAGCCTGCCAAGAGTCTTTCTCATCCGTGGACTGTATCCGTACAGGTATAGAATTGTTGAAGTCAATGACGGTCCTCCTACATGTGTACTACCGAAGAGTGAGATGCGACCATCTCAGCAGCTTCTTCTATCGAGATGATGCGGATGTTTGGATACTCCACCAGATTCTCTCGAGTCAAGCCTCTTTCTCTCAGAGCATCCTCTACCACGAATATCTCTGCATCAACGAGATCCAGGAGCTCCATC
>JAGSHP010000142.1 GCA_029855925.1 Candidatus Thorarchaeota archaeon
TCCATGAACAGCTTCCTTACAGTATCTTCGTCGCTTTCTATCTTCATGTCAAACTTATCTGGCCTGCCTTCTTCAACCTCAATGTGCGGTCCGTCGACCTCGATAGTATAAGTACGACCATCTTTGAGCGCAAGTAGAACTGTGCGTGTCCAACCCTTAAGTGACTCACGCAATTCCTCGCGTTCCAGTCCTACAGCGATTCTGCGCCTAATCAGTGATAGCAAATCTTCCGACATCTATTATCATCTCTGTTCTTCAAAATCAAGGATTCCCGTTATTATTTGTTTTCGATTGCCAGAATATGCATGTTGTACCAAGTATGACACTGCGGGCTGCGAGTGTTCAGTGGTCCTAGAATATCTGTCCCGTATTGGCATCTCGCCCATTTGGCATGAGGGCTGCAGGAGGTTCTTCACGAGTCTCTTCCAGCATGATGAATCTCTTACACTCTGTATGTTTCTCACTGTTGCAGTACAAATCCTTCATCGAATCAATGGTCGCGGGGGCTACGGACTCGTACTCTTTCAGGAACGCACAGGTCGAGATGTATTTGCACTCCGTCATCTTCAAGTTTCTCCAGAGTCGTGCAGCGGCTAGACTTGTATTTCTTTTCGACGTAAAATCTCTTTCTCTGATAGATGCGCACCTACTAATGCTGCATTGCTATGTGGTCTCAAGAGATTTTCACTGAAGGCAAGCTACATAAACCCAGAGTGAGTGTCATGCATGATTGCCTTGCCTGAAAAACCCGCAAATCCTCAGGAGCCACCTCCAGATGCACTTGATCGTAGCATGTCTGGCTGGCATCGTAGTGATGCGACCAAAGAGGCATTGATGGTCATGCTCTCTCACCACCCACCGTCAATGTACGGCCATTGCCTCCGAGTGTCTGTCAGAGGACACTCTCTATATCTCTGCGGCCGTTGCAGTGGAATCTACGGTGGTCTGGGACTTGGGATAATTGCTCTCTTTCTCACAGGCACCCATCTCGAACCATCTTGGCTCTGGTTTCTTGTTGCTGTGGCTCTTGGTCTTACTACTGTCATCGATTGGATGACTCAACGAATGACCCCGAGGAGGACCACTCTTCGGCTCAGGTTTCTCACCGGACTGATGAGCGGTATTGGTCTCGCCATTGTGTTCATGCTCTCCAATATGTTCTACATGCTCGTGACCCTGGCAATTATGGGTGTGTCAATTGGTAGCGTCAGCGTGTTCGAGGCTCGCAAGAGCAAGCCACCTGTCGAATGAGACGAATGACTTCCATATTGTTGGTAAAGAGTTATAGGTCTCATGAGCACATGCTCGGTTGAGTGATGCACTTTGATTCCAATAGCCCGACCAATAATCGGTGATGAAGAGATCGAGGCTGTAAAGAAGGTCCTGACATCAGGATATCTTGCAGAGGGAAAGGTTTCTCGAGAGCTGGAGACCAAGTTTGCTGAATACATTGGCACGAAGTATGCCACAGTGACCACAAATGGCACTACCGCATTATTCACGGCACTTGATGCCATGGGTGTAAGGCCCGGTGACGAGGTGATCACAACACCCTTCACATTTATCGCCTCGGCTAATACCATTACTCAATTGGGAGCCATTCCCGTCTTTGTTGATGTTGACCCTGACACCTACAATATCGATCCCGAGCTCATTGAGAAAGCAATCACCAAGAAGACAAAGGCAATCATGCCAGTGCATATCTTTGGAAATCCGGCTGACATGAAACGGATAATGGAGATTGCAGAGGAGCATGATCTCCTAGTTCTTGAGGATGCCTGCCAGGCGCACGGAGCCACAGTCGATGGGAAGAAGGTCGGCTCCTTCGGTCATGCTGCAGCCTTCTCTTTCTATGCAACAAAGAACATGATGACTGGAGAGGGCGGGATGATCACAACGGATGACGAAGAACTGATTGAGCGTGCAAAGTCGATTAAGAATCATGGTCGCGGTGCTCATGGCGGATACAGTCACTACAGAATAGGATACAATTTCAGGATGCTGGATATGGTGTCCGCC
>JAGSHP010000224.1 GCA_029855925.1 Candidatus Thorarchaeota archaeon
CTCCAGATATTATATGATAGATGACTGAGGCTGAAGATAAGTCTTTGTATTATGCTTTCGATTTTTCGTGACAAGGAATACTGGAAATGACATCTACCAATAATTTCATAACGCGGAATCAGCCTGCGACTGCACATACCAGTTTTGAGAAATGGCGGCGATAAACATGCCTCGTAAGAAAGTTATCATCATGGGTGCAGCCGGCCGAGACTTCCACAATTTCAATGTCTTCTTCAGAGACAATGAGAATTACGAAGTTGTGGCATTTACGGCTGAACAAATTCCAGGAATCGAAGATCGGATATATCCACCTGAACTTGCTGGGAGGCTCTATCCAGAGGGAATCAAGATCTATCCCGAGGAGAAGCTACCCGAACTTGTCGAAAAGTTCCAACCGGAACAGTGTATCCTAGCCTACTCTGACCTGCCGTACTTGACTGTGGGTCACAAGATCGCGTGGGTCAACTCGCTGGGGCCGGACATGCGCCTCATGGGACCCAAGACAACCATGATCAAGAGCAAGAAGCCAGTCATAGCGGTCTGCGCCATCCGAACAGGTTGCGGGAAGAGCCAGACATCCCGAAGGGTCAACAAGATTCTTGTCGATCTTGGCTTGAAACCTGTTAACATCAGACACCCAATGCCATATGATCCTGATTTGACCACACAGATTGCACAAAGATACGAGACTATCGAGGACATGGACAAATACAGATGCACAATTGAGGAACGTGAAGAGTACGAGCCCATGATCAATATGGGTGTCATCCTCTATGCAGGTGTGGACTATGGCAAGATATTGGAGCAGGCAGAACAGGAGGCCGACGTCATCACGTGGGATGGAGGAAACAACGACTTTCCGTTCTACAAGCCTGACCTGCTCATCACCATTGTTGATCCGCACAGACCAGGTCACGAGGTCTCATACTATCCTGGCGAGACAAACTTGCGTATGGCTGATGTAGTTGTCATCAACAAGGTTGAAACCGCAGACTACGAGAATATAGAAGAGGTCCGGAAAAACATTCAGAGAGTTAATCCAAATGCGATTGTGATTGATGCAGCATCACCAGTCACCGTTGAGGACATGGATGTCATCCGCGGAAAGCGTGTGCTTGTCGTTGAGGATGGTCCCACCGTCACTCATGGTGAGATGCCATACGGAGCAGGATACATCGCAGCACGAAAGGCTGGTGCGATCATTGTTGATCCGCGACCATATGCGGTCGGTAGTATCGATGCGACCTTCAAGAAATACACTCACCTTCATGATGTCCTCCCTGCAATGGGCTACGGCGAGGAACAGATGAAGGAGCTTGAAAAGACCATCAACAAGGCGGATGTGGATGCGGTCGTCATTGGGACACCCATCAATCTGGCTCGCATTATCAAGATAAACAAGCCATCTACACGAGTGCGCTATGATCTTCAGGAGATTGGAAGACCAAACCTTGAGGACATCATTCGTGAATTTGCTGAAAAGCATGGTCTACTATAGTCCAAGGTGAACGAGGCGGTACCGCCTCGTCAACTCTCTATTTTTGGCTGACCAAGACTGGTCGAAGATTCCAGAGGCCAAAGAAATCTATAAGTCAGGCTTTGCCATTCGCCTTTGCAATAGAAGACGAGGAATCTTGAATGGAGAAATACCCTCTATTAGTTGACGGTGAAACATCTGATTCTAAAAGGCACATCATCTTCCCAGACATGGATAGGGTCATTGTCGACCCGGGGCTCGCAGTTGCGCTTCAACTTCGTGAGACCTCATCTTCCAAGAGGTTTATTGTCTCAGCCTTGCCCCAACTCATTCCAAAGAGCACTCCGGAGATGAGGTATCTTAGAGACTATCGTAGAACTCATGGGGTTCCAAAGTACTCTAGTAGCGAGCTGGAAGAAGTCGCCTTTGCAGAGGTGGCAATCGCACAGGAGGACCATATCAGACGAGCAATTCAAGCGGGCCACCGGGATCATAGGGATCTCTTCAATCCATTTAGAGTCAAGGACATGGGTGCCACACTTGATGATAGAGTGGAGGCGCTCTATCAGGCAGGACTGGCTGTACAGGAGAAGTTCAGAGAGATTCAAGAGGTCTCGATTAAAGAGGGAGTACCCATCAAGACCTTTGATTGGACTTGGTCAATGTTCACGGAATACTTGGAACGGGAGACATTTGAGCTATGGGGACAGTCTCTTGACATCATTGAGAATCCAGGTCGTGATGGCGGAAAGAACTATCGGTTCAGAGAGCCATACGGTGTCACCTGTCTCTTCACACCATACAACTCACCACTAGCTCTTGGCATTCTGAGCATCACATCGTCAATCTTAGCAGGCAACGCCACTATCCTAAAGCCGCCAAGCAAGGTTCCATTGTCCACCATCTTGCTGGGTCGAATATTCATGGAGTCATTCGTCGAGAGTGGACTTCCAGCGGCCATGCTTCAGGTAATCACTGGAGGGGGAAAGCAATTGATGAAACGATTCATGGATGACCCATTGGTGAGGGCAATCGTCTGGTACGGGGACAGCAACACAGGCATTCACCTCTGGTCACAGTCTGTCATGCGCAGAAAACAGATGGCGCCCGAACTCGCAGGAAGCGATGCGTGCCTAGTGTGGGGGCGTGACGTGGATCTTGAATTCGCTGCAAAGATGATAGTGAGA
>JAGSHP010000045.1 GCA_029855925.1 Candidatus Thorarchaeota archaeon
GCTGATGGTTTCGGCGGGCAGCCCGGAATGTATGCGGTCACGGGAATGGCTTGGTCGATACCGCCAAGAACATTATACGCACCCCTGAAGACCCCACCGCTACAGGCGCATGAACCGACAGCCACAACGTACTTCGGCTCAGCCATCTGTTCGTAGATACGTTGTAGGCGAGGCTTGATCTGTTCAGTGACAGGACCTGTTGCCAGCATGATATCCGCATGCCGCGGACTACCAACCAGCTTCACACCAAATCGCTCGAGGTCTAGACGAGGCATCAGTGCTGCAATGATCTCAATGTCACAACCGTTACAACTTCCACTATTGAAGTGGAAGACCCATGGCGACTTGACCTTCGCCTTGTCTGCGAGTCTTTTGAAAAATCCCACATCTGATTCCTCCTTATTCGTTCGAGGGGTTCAGTGACACATATGCCGCTGCTACAAGTGCAATCAAGAGGTATGTGATTACCACAATCCCCGGATTAGACCATGAGAGGAACAGCATGAACCCAATGATATCAAAGAGCATGAAATAGAGGGCGTAGTTGAAGAGTTGAAGGTGAAACTGTACTTTTCCGCCAAGAAAACTTGGCTCTCCACAGGCATAGGACTCCACTGCCGGGCCCACCTGGCGAGCGGGTGGTGCCACAGAACGCCCCAGCAATAATATTACGCCTGCAAAGAGGAAACTCAGTATGAGTATCATTATGAATCCTAGTATGAGATCCATGTCATCCACGTCCTGCTGAACACGGGGCGTGCCAACATGTGACATTAATATGCTTGATGGTTGAGGACGATATGCACAACCGTGATCACATGTCTCCCTGAGAGCGATATATCTTTCCGAGTTCGATATACGACTTGGCACCAATCATGAACTCGGCCATCATGCTCTCCGGCACTTCTTTGACGACCTTCCCAGGAATGCCAAGGACTAACGAGTGTGGCGGAATTACAGTACGTTCCGTGACCACAGCACCAGCACCAATGACACTGCCCTCACCGACTTTGGCGCCTGTCAAGATGATGGAGCCAATTCCAATCAGACAGTTGTCACCAACCTCTGCGGCATGAATCACACAGTTGTGACCTGCAGTCACGTAGTCACCGACATAGGCACCGTTCCCAAAGGTCGTATGTACTGTGGCATTGTCCTGTATCGAGGTGCCCTTTCCGATTCTAATCTCATTCATGTCACCTCGTAGGACTGCAAACTCCCAGATCGATGACTCAGCCCCAACCTCAACATCACCTATGAGTGAAGCGCGCGGTGAGATGAATGCGTCCGGATGCACCTTCGGTAACTTGTCTTCAAAGCGATGAAGTCCCATGTATCAACACCGACCAAAAGAAAAATGAAGTGCGCCTTAAGGTTATTGTAAGACTGATTAGTGGGGACTTCAAGATTGCCGCTAACACCACTACACTATCCGGCTGCGTATATTCTCAAGAGAGCGTTTCACAGACTCTCGCTTCCCGCACTTGTCGTGGGAGCGGTCATACCAGACATTGAGGTGCCCATTCTTGTCATCTTCTTCCCGGATCTGCCAGACCACCTCGTCCTTCACAGTTTCATTGGAGCAATGACGTTTGGTCTGCTGTTTGCTGTACTTGTGACACGCTACCTCTACACGCCAGTCATCGCGACTGTGTTCAGAGTCGATGAAGAGAGACTCCTTGAGCAGTGCAGAGTCACACTGATAATGCTCATCTCGTGCGCTCTCGGCATACTGTCACACCTGCTTCTGGACTTTCCAATGCATCCATTCAATCCACTATTGTGGCCTTGGATAGATCCGTATCTTCTCCCCGGGCCTCTTGCTGTCCTCTTGGGAAATGGCGATCTCATAATTGGTTTGAGGAATGCCTCTCTCGTCTATGACATGATTCTAATCCCTGCATGGCTCATCATTCTCTACGTGAGCAGAGGCAGACATCTGTGGATGAACGTGTGGGAAGACATCGGCGAGTGAGGGCACACTCACACAGGGATAAACCACTCCTCCAGTGATATCTGTGAGTGGGTGTCTATGATGTTCTCGTTCTCATAGAGGCGGCGTAGAAATTGGTTATAGCGAGAGATGTCACGACAACGGACTGTGGCGAATAGACTGAATGGCGCACTTGTCCGATGGAGGTCCCAGATCTCCTCCATCTTGGATATGACGTGGGCGGTCTCGGATATGGTTCCAGGTGCGGGCTTGATCTCTAGAAAGAACTTAATGGGTAGACCAATGTGATCGAATTGAAGGTCTACCGAGTAACCGAGAATGATCCCAGACGCCTCAAGTCGCGTCATTATCTTTGACACTGCAGGTTGACTCATGACTGGGCGCATGCGGCGTCCAATCTCTGATTGGGTCAATGGAAAGGGGCTGATGGGTGATGGTTGGTGCCGTCTTACCGTGTCTAGCAAGGACCAGTCCCTTGGTGAGAGGTGCGTTTCAGCGTCTGGGCGTGAGAGTACCACAAAGCCATTTGTCTTGTATGTGGTGAGTATCTGTACCAGCTCGTATGTCTTGGACCCCGACTCGGCAACCGTTCGGTCGACCATGTCTAGAAAGAGCTCGAAAGCATCGGCTGTCCGAAACCTGAACAGACCAAATAGTGAATATTCACCAGACACTCCATCAAGGGATTCGATTCCTGGCATCTCCAAGAGGGACTTGCTCACGCCTATCTCTCGGGGATTCGTCTTCATCAGAAGGATAGTGCTTCGCTCTGAATATGCCTGCAACGGGTCAAGAATGGTTGTGTATGCCCGAATCACGTTTGCCGAAACAAGTCGGCGGAGCGTACGAGTCACCCAGTTTCTGCTCTTGGACAGTTCTTGTGCCAGTGCGACAGCCCCGGCTCTGGAGTTGCGCAACAGAAGATGCAATAGCTGCTGCTCCGACGTTGTAATAGAGTGCACGAATTCCACCATGTTTTGTGCAATTGATTCCAATCTGTGATGAAGGATTCATATAAGTGCTCCCAAGGGACTTTCGCGGTGTAGACTCATGGTAGAATACAAAGTAAAAGACATCGGACTGGCAGAAGAAGGCAGGATGTTGATCGATTATGCCGAGAAACACATGCCCGTCCTGATGCATTTAAGAAAGAAATACGCTGACAAGAAACCTCTCAAGGGATTCAAAGTGGCTGGATGCCTTCACGTGACAAAGGAAACGGCAGTCCTTGTGGAATCACTCAGGGAGCTTGGAGCGGAGGTCGCTTGGTCAGGGTGCAACCCCCTCTCAACAAATGATAAGGTCGCCGCTGCACTGGCTGCAAACGATGTGTCAGTCTTTGCTTGGAACGGTCTGAGCACCGAGGAATACTACTGGTGCATTGATCAGACACTGAAGATGGAACCCAATCTCACACTGGATGATGGGGCGGACCTGATCTTCACACTTCACTCAAAGCATACCGAGCTGATCCCCAATCTGTACGGTGGTTCCGAGGAGACTACCACGGGTGTCATCAGGGTTCGAGCGATGGCCGATGATGGAGCGTTGAGATACCCAATCATGGCAGTCAATGATGCTGACACCAAGCACATGTTCGATAATGTGTATGGCACAGGACAGAGCTCCTTTGATGGGGTCCTGAGGGCCTCGGAGATCCTGATAGCTGGAAAGACTGTCGTCATTGGAGGATATGGCTACTGTGGGCGTGGTCTTGCCATGCGTGCCAAGGGTCTCGGAGCAGATGTCATCGTCACAGAAGTGAACCCAGTCCGGGCACTTCAGGCAAGAATGGATGGGTACCGAGTCATGCCCATGTCTGAGGCTGCAAGAGAGGGTGACCTCTTCATCACCGCCACGGGAATGAAGGACGTCATCACCGGCGAACACATCAAGGTCATGAAGGACGGTGCGATACTTGGCAACTCTGGTCACTACAATGTAGAGATCAATGAGCCAGACCTCATAGCTCTCAGTACGAAACGCCGGAAGGTGCGTCATGCTCTTGAAGAGTTCACTCTTAAGGATGGCCGTATCATCTACCTTCTTGCCGAGGGGCGGCTCGTGAACCTTGTCGCAGCCAGCGGTCATCCGAGTGAGGTGATGGACCTGAGCTTTGCAGGACAACTGAATGCAATGCTGTGGCTGGCAAAGCACGGGCGGGATCTCAAGCCCGCTGTCTACGAGTTCCCCGAGGAGCTCGACAAAGAGACAGCTCTCATGAAGCTGGAGACCATGGGCATCAGTATCGACAAGTGGACCAAGGAACAAGAGGCATATGCTCATGCCTATGCCGAGGGCACGTAGACCAGTGTGCCTCACGGTTCAACTAGAAGTACGAAAGTCGGGGCATGGATCGGCTCCGACTGCCTTTTTCTTTGCAGAAAACATTCCTGCAGATTTAGCCAAAACCGATATATAATGAGCTTGTTATATCTGGACTGCTTAAATTGAGAGGCCTTGTGTCAAAATGATAGAGACGAGATTAAAGGCGCCAAGCCTAAAGCTTCGAGCCCTGAGTGTTGTCGTGCTTTTTGCATTCGTAGCAATGCTGATGATCACTCCACCTGTAATGGCTGCCGACACTGGCAGCACGACGACTGACGAACCAACGATTGATGTGTCAATCCACTATGCCACATACGACGATCTTGATGATGATGGTCTGAAGAATGACGTATACGTCGTTCTCCATTTCTCGCTTGGTTACTACTACTATTATGAGGTATACTACTGGATAACATTGGAGCTCCCATCAGGAACCAGCTATTCCTATCGTGTGTACATGTTTGCGTTATCGGAGTTTGTTGTCACACATAACATATTCTATAACTATGCGACCGAGTCTGGCAATTATACGGTTTCTGTCACAGCTCTGTTGAATACTCCATACCAAGCATCCGATTGTGCACAGTATACATTTGACCCACCCGGAGGAAGTGAGGGCGGCAAGCCAACGTTTGGAGTCTACTAGATGTAGTGAGAAATACGTTTAACAACGGATTGCAGAGGCGCATGAAGATAGGGGAGAGAAGTCTACCAATGGTTTCGGTACGGATGAATGGCCTAGATTTGACAGACTACAAGATAATCCTAGTACTAGATGAGGATCCATCTCTCAGCAATGCCAAGATAGCCGAGAAGGTAGGCGTCTCCCCTGAAACTGTTCGTCTGAGACTCCGAGCACTCAAAGAGAAGGGTGTCCTGAGACCTGACCGGAGTGTAAGTGTGCCACTGACCGGGGAGAGAGTTCAGAATGAGGCGGAGAGCACCTATCTCCCAAGTCGGCTTGGACTGACTCGTCACCATGTGATCTTCACAGGAATCAAGAATCGCAGGGACCTTGACAGACTGAAGAAGCTCTGTGATGCGCACCCCCACACGCACTATCGTGTCGTCGCTTTTGGTAATGGTGCTGCCCTATATACTCAATTCGATATCCCACCAACGGCTTCGTCCACCATCAAGAAGCTATACGAAGCGTTGAGAGAGAGAGGCATTTGCACAGACTACTCTCTTGTGGAGTCGAGATACATCTCGGGTGGAGGAGCGAATCTACAGCGATGGAACATTGAGGAAAACAGATGGGAATTGTCGTATGGAACAAAGTCAGGTGTGGGTACTGGGAAGAGTAGACTGGAAAACATGTGGCAGGAGTTTCTTGGCCACTGCCCTCCGGACGACCCTCCAGAGACCGTTCCAGTGACCGAGCCGAAGTTTGACAGACTCGACTTGGTTCTTATTCGAGAACTCACTATTAATGCCAATCCGAGCTTCAAGACTCTTGGCGAGGCCTATGGTAAGGATCCGACCACGATATCACGTCGAATTGATAGAATCAGAGAACAATTCGCCTCTGTTGACATACTCTACTACGACCGGTCCGTCTTCGACCTCACGTACCCTCAATTGATCGTTGGTGAATTCAATGCCGATGACCAGTTGAATCCAAGGACGTTCTATTGGTTCCTGAAGTCCTCAGAGATACCATTTGAATCAAAGGGAACTTCTGATGGCCGCAGATTCATAGTATTCACGATGACGCCCCCATCCTTTGCCTCCGAGTTGTCCGAGTTCTTCTGGGAACATGCCGAGAACATCCAAGTATTTCAGCTACAGCTGGATGCCTCATTCACGTACTACTTTTACCATGAGAACTGGGATCCGAATACGGGCTGGCGAGATGACGAGGACTATGTTCTCCATGAACCATTGACAGTGCTCAATGAGTGAGAACAGGATGCTCAAAACTGGTAAGATATCGTGTTGAATTCACGCCAGATTTACGCAGTTTTGCACAAGCTGTTTAAATAGTAGTTTGTGAATTACTGCAATATTGTTCTTGATCCAAGAAGCGCTCTGCATCTTGCAGAGTATTGGTGATGAGCAGATGAGAATACGAGAGAGAGCAATTCTGTCCACAGTCGTACTGATCTCTATTTTATTAATATCAAATGCGGCCGGATGGGACAAATATTTCGGATACGGTGAGGTCAATGCAAAGAACGCAGTTGACAATGCAGGTGGTACGCCCCCGATACGACTCCACCAGCCAAGGTCACAGGCTTGACCACAGAAACACTTTCCCACACAGAGATTAAACTGACCTGGAATGCCAACACCGAGTCGGACCTTGATCACTACAACGTCTACCGCGATGGCGCCAAGATCGCAGAGACCACTAGCACGACCTATACCGACACCGGTCTGACCCCCGAAACCACCTATACCTATGAGGTCTCAGCAGTGGACACCTCAGGCAATGAGGGTGACTAGCGGTGAGAAGTCCGACCCCGCAACAGCCACAACACTTGGCGAGAACACAATGCATGTGGCTGCAATCGATATGTGGTACGAGAAGAAGGGATTCTGGATCTGGGTTGCAAACAGCTGCGCAGAAGTTGGACATTTCTGGACACCTCGTGATATGGGCTTAAATACTTCTGATTCCATGATGATACTGAGGCTCGTTATGGAATCCAAGATGAGCCTTGATCAACTGTGCCCAGTGCCGTTGCTGGGCGGACTCGGGACTGAATGCCCAACTTTGTCCAACTAACAATCAACGGTATGGTATGACGTCTATACAAAGGTCACAGTTCATGACTCTACGGCAGTGCTTTATCTGGAGTCACAGTCTACCTCGATATGACACTACCTGATGGTTCTCATACCACAGGCAACGCAGACACAGGGACAGATGGCACGGTCACCTTCGTCTATCAGTACGGGAATGCAGGGACATATACATCCACTGTGACGGACCTTGTCAAGTTAGAATACACGTATAGCTTAGGTGACAACGCAGAAACATCAGAGACCCTGACGGTTCCGTAGTACCTCCGAAGTTCACAGAAACCGGTCATCATAATCGGTCTCTGTATCTCTCTTTTTTTCCAAATGCAAGACACTTGTAATGATCTCACACATGATTTGTCCACCAAAGAACACAGTTTCGTTAGTCTGATGGTAAATGGAGAATCGGTGACCTACAAATCATTGCCATTACAGTACCTTCTGTCCAAACTTAGTTCTCTGAGCGAGCCACCTCAGTAGGGCAAATCACAAGGTCCATGGTGTTGAGGAAGAGCTTTATCTTTTGTAATGCTCTGAGCTGAGTATCTCTATCCGCAACACTGAGATCAGGCATATCGTTCACAACAAAGTCGTACATAACATCAGGGAGATTTCGCAGCTCCACCTGAATCTCGCCGTTCTTGTATGCGGTCATTGCGTCCTGGACGGCTGACAGGAACATCTTCTGAGCCTGACCAATCATCTCAGAGTCGGCGCCGTGTTCAATGAGGTCGCGGAGGAGACAACAGGCATCTCTCATTGCGTCTATTCGTGACAAATGTGATTCCTCCGGTCTATGGAGTGAGTCGGGGGGCTTTCTGTGCAGACCTAGTAATACATATTTGAAGTTGTTGTATATGTCTTGGCGATGAGCGCGCCATCCTGTTGCTGACGGCACCATGTCTATACCACAGAGGAATCCTTAAGACAGCAGCAAAAATCACGGCGCCGACGGCACGGTGAAGAATCGATGGCTTGGTGCGTAATGGTCAAAGGACCATGCAGGGGAAAGATGTGCGACTTTTGGGCCCGGGTGAAGATACGCAAGAATAGCATTGAGTCACTCCTATCGGTGAGTGCCGAGTTCATCCGTTCAAGAGATGAGGGACAGGGCGAGTCGTTGGAGTCAACCATCAAAGACTTCTGGAAGTCGCTTGGAGTCAAAGACATGAAACGCCTTTGCAACGAAGAACCCGACTTGTGCAAGAAGATTGAACAAATTACTGAGGAGATAAGAAAGAGGGAGATGGTGGGCTCTGGCGAGTCCACCGAATAGAAGTCTATAGATCATCAGGGACTTCCACGACGTTTCCCTGATTGAGAAGCCATTTTGAGTCAAGAGCCTTCTTGACGGTCTGCATCTCCTTGATGCCCGACTCGCCATACATTATCTTGAGGAACTCCCGCTTGAGTTTCCCAATTCCGTGTTCAGCGGCAACTGTTCCCCCAAGTTCGACTGCCTTCTTTGCAAAGGTCCGATAGTTCTCCATGCCCTGTTCGACCTCTTCATTGTTGCGAGGTATCATGTTGACGTGAAGATGGTTGTTACCGATGTGCCCAAAGACAACGTACTCCATCCCCTGCTCATCGAGGACCTGCCGATAGAACTTGAGATAGTCACGAAGGGCCTCATCGGGAACAGCCATGTCCGTCCCAATCTTGTGGACCTCATGGTATTCCTGTTTTCTCTTTGCAATTGTTGCATTGATGGTCTCAGGGATGAAGTGTCTGACCGTCTTCATCTTCTCGAGCTCGGTACGATCAAGACCTGCCCAGCTGGACTCCGATGATGAGTTGTGTGCATTGAGCATCTCCTCAAGAGCCATCACTTTGTCTTCCATGTCTTCCTCGGTGTAGGCGAACTCAAAGAAGACAATGGCCTGTGTAGCATCTGTGAGGGCAGGAACAGTGAGCCCAGCACTGCTTGCCTTTTCGCGAATGATCTTGAGAGCATTGGGACCAAAGTACTCGAGGAACTCCATCTGGATGGGAGAGCCCTCTGCTCGTACGTCATAGACGAACCCAACGGCATCATCCTCGCTTGGGAAGAATGCCATGACCGTCATTATGTTCTCAGGCAGAGTAGTGAGGCCAAGCTCAGCAAGTGTGATCACGCCAAGGATGCCCTCCGAACCGATAAAGAGGTCTATCAGGTCCATGTCAGGCTTGGCGTATAGACCTGCAGCATTCTTAGTAGATGGCATCTGATACGAGGGGACTTTGACCTCCAGAGTGGACCCGTCGCTAAGCGTGATGGAGAACTTGCCATCTTCGGCAAACACCTCGCCTCGACGAATGTCAAGAATGTCACCGTTCATCAATACGACTCGAATGCGAAACACCCAGTCACGGACAGCACCGTACTTGAAGGTACGCGCGCCTGAGGCATTACATGCTGTGATGCCACCAATGAACGCACTGGTCTCGGTGGGGTCCACCGGGAATGTATAGTCAGCAGGCTCGCTCAGGAACTTCTCAAGTATCTCCTGCTGATGGGATGTGCCCTTGCCGCTTAGAGAATCAAGACTCTTTGTGGTGACAGCCTTGACAAGGTCCTCAAGGGAGACGCCGGGCTCTGCCGCAATCGTGTAGATACCTCGATCTGAATGATAGTCCATGTAGAGGAGATTGTTCATCTTTTCGAGATTGAGAGCAATTCCGCCCAAGGGAACTGCTGCCCCGGTGAGCCCTGTACGGTTACCTTGAATCGTGACAGGTTGCCCGTTAGCATAAGCGCTCTTGATAATTGCAGCGACTTCAGCCTCTGTTGTGGGGAAAACTATCTTGTCAGCCTTACCATCAAAAGAGTGCGATTCATCATCCAGATACAGCGCATATGTATCAGTGATTTCCGCAGGATCGGTTACAGCCTTTACTCCAGAGAGGTCAACATCTGGTGAGGCCTCCGCCTGAATCTGATTTGTCATCGAGTTCATCTCCGAAATATATCAAAGACATGATTGAGCGGCTCAAATATCAAGTTTAGGGTGGCGGACGGAGGCGGTACTCACGCTACCTTAATATCATGGATGAGATAGCCTCTGCTTGGACAGACAGGTGAGGAACTTGAGGATTGCCGCAGTTTCGGACATACATGTGCTATCAGACGGCACAGATGAGCCGCTCATTAGAGCAATCCGTGATCGTGTGACCAGCCTAGCTCCAGAGGTCTTCATCATTGCGGGTGACTTGAGTCATCACATCTCTGTACTTGAGGAAACACTATCCGAACTGGCGATAGATGATATCGTCAACCTCTACGTTCCTGGCAACCATGATATCTGGTTCGAGAAGAACCCTCCAATCAGCTCCATGGACAAGTACGCGAAAGTGATTGGTCGAATCTGCAGGGAGCAGGGGTTCCACTATCTTCCGGATGAGCCTTACGAGCACGATAGTATTGGATTCGTCGGAAGTATGGGATGGTCTGACTATTCCTTTGCGCGGCCAGAGCTGGGCATCTCCGAGGAGCAGTATATGCGCAAGGAATATGGTGGTGCCACATGGTTCGATGTATTCAATGTCGACTGGGAGCTGACCGATAGGGAGATAACAGATTTATTCAATCACAAAATAGAGTATGACCTCTCAACACTGTCACCCTCTATTGAGCGGGTTGTGTACGTCTCCCACCATTTGCCCTTTAGAGAGCTCACTGTATACAAGAATCGCCTGCCTTGGGACTTCTTCAGTGCATACATGGGAGCCACCAGCACCGGTGAGATTCTCCAGCAGGATGAACGGGTCATTCTCACAATCTCGGGACACAGCCATGTCAGAAATCTAATTCGAAAGGGTCGAATCACAGCGGTGACGGTACCGCTGGGGTACTGTAGACCTCCTAATGGAGACTTCAATGCCTTCGCCAAAATGGCGGTAGCGGACATTCATATCCAAGGGACTGAGGTCAGCGTCAACGACTTTCAGAGAGGCGACATGTGCGAGGGGATCCCCTATCGTACTGCACGCTGATGCGAATTCGAAGACCGGATGAGGAAAAAAGTCGATAGATTAATGAAGCAGGAGAATTTACAGGCGTCCACTGTATTAATTTGAGAGCCTTGTCCGGTCAAGCAAACAGTGACTCCTGCTGGTGGCAATATGAATGAACTAGGAATAGCGGTCCTCATCGTCTTCATTAGCACTTATGCAATCATCTCTACCGAGAAAGTGAATAGGACCGCAATGTCCCTACTGGGAATGGCCATCGTGGGAATGGTTCTGTGGGCAGGTTATGAGAGTGGAATAGAGGGAGGAATAACATTCGATGAGTTGGCCGTCCATGTTGAATGGTCAACGATCCTGTTTGTAATGGCGATGATGATAATTGTGGGAGTTGCTGGAGCGTCGGGGATGTTCCAGTATATCGCCCTTCAACTATCCAAACCCAGCGGCGGGGATCACAAGTCACTGTTTAAGACCTTCGTCGGATTCACCTTCGGCATCTCGCTCTTCTTCGACACAACCTCCACCATGTTGATCATGGCGCCTCTCACTATCGAGGTGTGCAAGGCACTGGACATAGACTTCAAGCCGTTCCTTGTATCAGAGTCCTTGACATGCAACTTTGCATCCATCCCATCTATCGTGGGGGCTGTGCCAAATCTTGTGATTGCAGGAGAGACCGGGCTCGATGCCGGATTCCTGTTCATCGTGTTCATGCCGCTTGCGCTCATTCTACTATTTGTCAGCCTTCCAATAATGACTCGCTGGTACGCCAAGTCCTTTGGGACCACGGAGGCATACCGAGTTGAGGCGGTCTTTGATATTGATCCAACACACATGATTCGCTCTGAGCGTGACTTCTATGCAGCAATTGCTGCAATAGTGGGACTCGTCATTGGTTTCGCCCTTGGACCCACCTTTCATGTCGAACCGCCATTGGTCGCCTTGTTGGTCGCCTCAGTTCTTCTACTGATGTCACACGAACGAGCAAACGAGTTCCTCAGGGATGTCGGCTGGGATAC
>JAGSHP010000231.1 GCA_029855925.1 Candidatus Thorarchaeota archaeon
CTTCAATAATTCTTCCCATTTTCTCCTCGTCCATCTTGCTTCGCAGGACTTCCATCATTGCCTCATTGAACACGGGGGTTTCGCTGTAGGCGTTAATTAGATACCTGACCGGAATGTCCCTGACCTTCGCGTCTCTCTTTATGATGTGCATACGTTTAGCAACATGGATGAAACGTGAGGCGAAAGTCTGAGTGTTGCGTAATGCGAGGCGGAGTATGAATGATGTCTGCTCCCTATTGTATCGGCCCAGAATACCCTTGACATCTTCAGCTGATAATGATTCAGAGGCAGTGAGGAGAATTCGATATGGGTCCCGTTCAACAGCCACATCAATTCCCAGTTGTGTCGTAAGAAGCGATGCGATGACGATTCCTAATGTTTCATTTATCTTCGTCCCAAAAGGTGCATGGATTACTATTGAACCAAAGTCCTCTATTACAAGTCTCGACGTGGAAGGAAGGACTCCTAGGGCCTTCTTTGTCTTCAAGATCGAATCGAATAGGTACTCTGCGGCGGTCTCCGAAAGTCCGTACTTGGTCATTAGTTCGGGGAGGACCCTCACCCTGTCATCGGCCCCGATCTTGTTCCATACCTCCGCGACTTCGCTGGCCACATCGTAGGGGACCGGAATCATCTCTCCTACCCATCGAGGCGTTTCTGATCCATCCGCTGATATTGGCGCACACAGGATCTCATCCTCCTCGATGGAGACCACTTGGTATGGTCGCCCCCGAATAATGAATACTGAACCGGGCTCCACATTATCAGCCACGTAGTCCTCGTCTAGGACTCCAATGCTCTTTCGAGTTGCGCTATCCACTGCTGCTATCTGCCTGACATCCGGAATCATGCTCAGGTTCTCATAGTAGTATTGCCGTGTTCTGTATCCCATTCTAAGTGAATCACCCTTGTGTTGTATCAATCGTTGTTGTACCATGAATTCAATGACCGCGTCGAAACTCTCATTGGTAAGATCATGATACGGATATGCCGACTTTATCAGGTCCCTCAGGTCCCCAACGCTAATCTCACCTGTATCAAGGAGCACGCCCGCAATTTGGTGGGCGAGTACATCCAGCGCGTTAAATGGTATCTGAGCAGGTTCGACTTTGTTGGCCATCGCTCTTCTTAGAATCACCCCGGACTCCGTGATGTCATCAATATTCATTGTGGCAATGAATACACCCTCAGATGTTCGGCCTATGATGTGTCCAGCCCTACCTGTACGTTGAAGTGCCCTTGAGACCTCTCGTGGGCTGCTATATTGTATCACTAGATCTGCATGACCAATGTCGATTCCCAACTCAAGGCTTGAGGTCGCAATGATCGCTTGTGACTGACCTGACTTCAAGCGGTCCTCTGCGGCATGTCGTATCGTCTTTGATAAGGAACCATGATGAACATCAAACTCGAAACTTGGCTTCAATAGACGCATCTTTGCACCAAGCATCTCCGCAAAAGATCTCGTGTTAGTAAAGATGATAGTGGAGCGGTGTGCCTTGACAAGTTCCACAATTCTGCGCAATCGAGCTGTAGAATGGACGGGATAGATTATTTTCTTGCTGAGTTCCTGGTCATCCTTGGTGGGTGTGGGCATCTCCACTCTAAGAGTCGTCCTCTTGCTTCTGTAGCCCGCCCAGATGATCTTGGCGTGGCGGCCAACTCCCCCTAGTAGTTGCGCAACCTCCTTTGGATTTCCCACTGTTGCGGAGAGGCCAATTCGTCTTACTGGTCTCCCAACAATCCTCTCAAGGCGTTCTAATGCAAGGCTCAGCTGCGCCCCCCTCTTGCTGTCAGCAAGTTCGTGGACCTCATCAACAACAACGGCAAAGACAGTCTTGAGGTTGTATCTCAAGCGCTTTCCCGGCATTATCGCCTGCAGTGATTCTGGTGTCGTTATGAGGAGGTTGGGTGGGTTCAATGATTGCTTTCGACGAAAATACTGGCTCGTATCGCCATGGCGAACAGACACTGTGATTCCAATCTCCTCGCACAGGCCCTCAATCCGTTTGAACACATCTCTGTTGAGCGCGCGCAATGGTGTCACATAGAGAATAAAGAATCCGAATAGTCCCCCCTGCTTCTCTCTCAATTCAACTAATTGATGAAGAAGTGGTAGTAGGGCAGCCTCGGTCTTGCCACTCCCAGTTGGGGATAGGAGGAGCATGTTCTCATCAGTATTAAGAATGGCCGGCAGAGCTCTTGCCTGTATCTCTGTTGGTTCTGTGATCCCCTGCTTTTCCAAGAACCGGACGATCTCTTGGCTCAAAGCTCCCAATTCATTCATTGAATGTGCCGCCCCTTCCGGAGGCTACGTTCTAAGTCATTCAGTAGAATCCGAATATCCGTTTTCATTGTAACATCAACGGTGTTCATTCTCTCGGACAGTTTGCCAAGTATGTCTGCAACACTCGATACCTCTAAGATAAGATCATTGAGAAGGCGCTTCATCTCACTGAGGTTTGAAATATAGGGTGCAGTCCTCTCGAACGAGTCCCAGACAATCTCGCTATCTTGACTATCCACTAAAGCCCCCTCTTAGGGGATTCTATTCCTGATCCGTGTCCTCACCATACACAGTGTATCCGAGAATCAGTAGCAGGGCTATGATACCTAATGCATCTAAGACGATGACAAGAATCTGACTCAGTGTTTCTGCCTGCATGACAATCATCAATCCCCAAATTCAATTCTCTTATAATGATTGCTGACAGTCAGCTACTGTACTATGTCGCAACCTCACGTTCCTCGTAGAATCTGTCGATGAACTCGCCATATACGTCAACTGGTTCTGTGAGGGAATTGACCTCATCAATGACCATTTCGAGGCCGCAAGAGCCGCACTTCACTACAGCCATCCCATTATCACGGTAGAGTTCTATCTTGATTGCAGTGTTTCCGCATTCGGGGCACGGATATACATCTGGTATCCTCTTCTGCGGCTTTCGAATCACTTTCTGTCTGCGTCGTCTTCCCAATTTCGACACCTTAACCTATTTTTCACAGGCCGGAAGGCTCTATGAAAAGGAGCAATTAGCACCCCTGGCCGAATTCATTTAAGGCTTGTGTTACGAATGTCTTGCATGCTGCGTCGGCATGTTTCAACAGAAGATTTCTTATTATGGTAGGTTTCCGCCGTATACAATGACCGACCTATCAAGAAATGCACAATGCGTGCTAAAGATTCTTCAGACCACAGAGTCCCTGACGACATCCGAGATTCTTGAGCTTGCTCGACAGGCAGAATTCTCAGACTTGTGTTCAGACTGTGCGGGTGGGGACTCGTTTGTGGTTGCAGCAAATGAACTTGTGGAACAGGGCCTTATCACAAAGCGTTTTGGAAAAGGCGGCTATCGTTGGTCACTTGTGAGGGATTGATGTTGCCTGATTGGAACAAGATTAGAGACGATTTTACAGTTCTGAAGAGAACTATCAATGGCAAGCCAATTGTCTATCTTGACAGTGCTTGCATGTCGCTCAAACCTCGTCAGGTCATTGATGCGATGAATGAGTATTATGAGAGGTTCCCAGCCTGTGGAGGTCGGAGCATTCACACTCTGGGCACCGAGGTGTCTAATGCATACTCTGCAGCTCGGGAAAAGATGGCCCGCTTCATAAATGCCGCTCACCCTGAAGAGTGTATATGGACCCGAAATGCAACTGAGGCAATCAATATCGTTGCACGGAGTCTGCGTTTTGGCGATAGATCCAAGATCGTCACTACTTCCCTCGAACATCATAGTGGGTCCCTGCCCTTCGTGGAACGTGCAAGACGAGATGGACTGCATGTGAAGGTTGTCAAGGCGCAAGATGATGGGACCTTCGATATTGAAGATTGGAAACAGGCAATTGACAATGATACGCGGATAGTTTCAGTTGTGCACTCATCCAACGTGACTGGCACTGTTGCACCACTTCGTGACATAGTCGAGATTGCACACGATCATGGTGCGCTTGTTCTCTCTGATGACGCTCAATTTGCACCGCACCATCCCATGGATGTGCAATCCCCGGATGTTGATTTCTCAGTTCTCTCTATTCACAAGATGTGTGGGCCATCGGGGATGGGTCTGCTGTATGGAAAGATGGACCTGCTCAAAGACATGGACATGTTCCTCACAGGAGGCGACACAGTTGCCGATGTCCGGTTTGAGAATGGCGAAATCATTCCAGAATACCTGCCGCCTCCTGAGAAGTTCGAGGCTGGTCTTCAGAACTACGCTGGAGCAATTGGTTCAGGGGCGGCTGCAGACTACCTTCTCTCAATAGGAATGAGGGAGATAGAAAAGCGGGAGCGTAAGTTGTTAACAATAGCCGTCAAGGGTCTTGAGGAGATTGATCACGTGCACATCTTGGGTACGGAGAATGTGTCCATTAAGACGGGACTTGTCACTTTTAGAGTTGACACGGTCAGTTCAGCTCATGATGTTGCAACATTCCTCAATGACGAGTATGCAGTCATGGTACGTAGTGGAGCTCACTGTGTACATCCATTCCATTATCAACAGGGTATCAAACCCAGCATTGGTACGGCTCGTGCAAGTTTCTATCTCTATAACAATGAGCAAGATGTAGAAACATTTCTCGAGGGAATGCGTCAATTGGTAGATGTGAGTTCATAACGGCTGAGAGTTCCCAGCTTATATTGAATCTCAACCACTCACATCTATCATTCCATTAGAGTCTCAACTCTTTTCGTTTCCTTGTCGATTTCCTGGAGCAAGTCTGGAAACTCCATTGACGAAACTGCAACTTCAACCGAGTCTCTGAAACGTGTGACTCTCCCTCTTACAACTATCCGTGCCCCGAGTAATCTGTGTGCGTTCTTATCAAAGGGCTCGGTCGGGTTTCCAGTCTTGGAAATGAGGTCTTGGGCCTCTGCAGCAGTCATCCCAAGTAACTCTTCACCCGCCTCACCAAAGAGTGTGATCGGTATTGACCCAGAACCGTCATCAATAGTCACCTTGTACAGCATTCTGTACTCCGGGGCCTCAACTTCGCCACAGGAGGCGCACTTGAATTGGCCTCCTTCTTCATCTAGCTTCTTCTTACAGTTGGGGCATGCAGGGTAGACAGGGCTTCTTTGTGAAATATTCATTACGAGTCCACCAATCTCAATATTACGCCCCTCCATCTTCTCGTCAATCGTTTCAATGAGAATTCTTCCAGTGCCTGAAGCCGGTGTTGATGCGAATGTGACCTGTGACACATCCAAGTCCTTTAGCCCCGACCCCTCCGGGTTAATGTCGATATCGGCTCGACGCCCCACATGGTACTCCACGCCTCCGCGAAAGCCATCCTTAACATATCCGTGTTTGATTCTTATTACATCACCCTCCTGGAGATTCTTTACCTTCTCGACATCCTCATTCCAGAAGGTCACCCGCACGGTGGCAGTCCCATCGGTGACAAGGATGTTCTGCACCTGTCCTTCCCTACCGCCTCTCTCGAATATTGTTGGTGGAAAGATTTTCACAACTTTCCCTTCAATGTCAACATCACGCATGGTAGTACTTAGCTCTGAGATTGGTTGCATACCCACCTCCTCGAACACGGGTGCGGGTGCAGCAGCCACATCAATGCTCTCCTCAAGATCACGTTCAATTGTTGAAGTTCTGCCGGCATGGACCTCAATATCGCCATAGCGACCCTTTCGCGTGTAAGCCCCTGAGAGCCTGATCACCTCACCTTCCTTGGCATCCTGCATTTGTTCTGCCATCACGTCCCAAAACACAACTCGAGTAGTTCCGGTCTCATCGGCTCCAATGAGGCTCAGAACCTTCCCCTCCCCACCGTCCTTCCTAGTGAAAGTGGTCACTCCAAAGACTCGTTGAATACTGACCAATATCGTTATGTCATACATGCCCTCTTGTAGATCCTTAATCTTTGTGATCTCATTTGATACCACATCAATATCAATGTCCTGGGCCTCCTGTTCATCAAGAATCTTGAGACCACCCATCCGCCCGAGATTGAGTTCTAAGGAGTCTCTCAGGCCCTTCTTGACGTATGCATTTCGAATCTGAATCCAATCCCCTATGCTCACCTTTCTATCTGATACTATGGTTGTCATCTCGTCCCATAGAACGACTCTCATCCTGCCAGTATCATCTGCAATAGTGATGCTTGTGACCCTTCCAGTTCCCCCATCTGCCCGTGAAAACTCTCGTACGGTGTCGATTCCAACCACCTTTGCTGTTAGAGTCACACTGCGGGTCCCCTCTGTAATCTCCGAGATTTTCATCTTTGGTCTCGGTGAAAGCTGCTGAAGGTCGATTCCCAAGTCTCTGGCCACAATCATCGCGGCCGACTCCTCATTGACAAGGTC
>JAGSHP010000439.1 GCA_029855925.1 Candidatus Thorarchaeota archaeon
ATAAGAGACAGGTCGTCATCTACCGCTCCCAGAGTGATGATATCCATCCAATTGCAGTCAGCTCCATCAAGATGTGGGTCTCAGCCGCGTTTATGACACTGATAGTCATGCTCCCGATTGGTCTGAATCCATTTGCCATGCCCTTTGAGGCTGTGATAATTCTCAGCCTGTCCATCCTTCTTGGTGCTGTCGTTGGTGACACGCTCTATCTGATCAGCCAGGAACGCATCGGTGTCACGTACGCTTTCCCCATCGCCATGACCTTCCCGATACTCACGTTCTTCTTCACGATTGCATTTCTGGGCGAGCCGCTGGTGCTCATTAGAATATTCGGCGCGGTAGTAGCAGTCGTTGGAACGACGATTCTGGCACTTGAACAGAATCAGTCCACAGAACAAAAGACAGAGAGTCATTCATTCGATCTTGTGGGCATTGCTCTTGCCGTGATCACTTCGATTCTCTACGCCATGGGCACAACGCTAATTCAAGTGGGTCTCAGAGGGTACAATGTAGATGCAATATCAGCGAACTTCATCCGGATGCTCTTCGGCGGGGCGATCTTCATTCCAATCTTCCTAGTCGCACATGAACGGATCGGAATGCAGATACCATCTTGGCACGTGACAAAGATCATAGGCGTAGCGGGCTTTTTCGGAATGGCTATCGGAGCATTGCTGTACGTGTACGCAATCCAATACGCAGGCGCAGCGATAACATCCGTGGTTGCCTCGACAGCCCCATTGTTTGCGGTTCCGATCTCAATTCATTACCTACATGAGCAACCTACGCCCAAGACCGTTCTTGGGGTTTTAGCAACGGTCATCGGTGTGATACTGGTGGTTGTGGGTGCCTAGTCTCTCAGAAGATGTGGGGCCCCCTTGTAAGAACCCATAGCGAGCATTATACTGGCAATGCCCTGCCAAGCTAGAGCAAGCACATGAGAACTGTATTGGAGAAGGATCAGACCGTACACTACGAATGGAATCATTCCGATGACGCCTGCAATCACGCCACCAATCACCAGTAGAGCATAGTCGCCGGTCAACGAGACCGCTACGGCTCGTCCATTACCCTTAACTCGAAAGACCACGACCGTAGTCAGACACGCCATTGCATAGCCTGCTGGGATCTGGAGGACTGGCAACCATGCCAGCAGTAACGTAATGGGGTTCAGGAACACTACGGAGATTGCGATTAGCACCGAGGACAATACGAAGAGGATCATGAAGAAGATTGCCTTTGCTTGCATCACATCTTTCGAACCAATTGGCAGTGATTCTAGAATTGATGCCCCCTGAGTATCCAGGCTCAACAATGACAGGACGATCAGACCCGAGAGCGTCTGAACATAAGACAGTGAGAGTATCAGACCAAAACTGCGCAGGTACTCGCTAGATGTCATTTGCAACATGGGGAACAATGCAAGGAATACGATGACTGGAAAGACGAATATCACGATTGTTCCCAGACTCCTGCTTGCAATGCGGAGGTCCTTGAATATAGTCGCCGGGATGGAACGCCTGACATGCAGTCCCACTGCTTGTGGCTGGGTATTTGTTTCTGTGGTCAGGCTGCCCGTCGCCATGGTCTTGAGAATCGTGCCGCCTCGCCTATATGCAACTACTGCGATGCCGATATATGCCAACGAACTCACAAGTGCGATGGCAGTAGAAATCAGCGATATGGCCGAGGGGTATGCAGCCGAAGCGTACAGAACACCGTAGGAAACCGGAAACACTGCGCTCAGGATGAGCATTAGATTGTCCATCCCCGGAGCTGAGGCGGCGTGGCTCAGAAAGGCGACAAGGTCCGGCAAGAAGGACATCATCCCAAAGGACAGTACCATGACCAAGATCATTCCAAAACCTGCCACCACTCTTAGAACAGTTGCCACCTTGTTCTGATTCGAGCTATGCCC
>JAGSHP010000370.1 GCA_029855925.1 Candidatus Thorarchaeota archaeon
CCCGTAGTCGGTTCATCGAGGATATAGAGCGTACGTCCATTCTGAGTCCTCGATAGTTCAGCAGCGAGCTTCATTCTTTGTGCCTCTCCACCAGACAGCGTCGTGGCAGGCTGCCCAAGAGTGAGATAACCGAGACCCACATCAACCAGCGTCTTCAACTTGCGGTTTATTGTTGGAATATCTTCAAAGAAGCGTAGAGCCTCCTCAATCGTCATGTCCAGAACTTCGCTGATGTTCTTACCCTTGTAGGTCACCTCGAGGGTCTCTCGATCAAAGCGCTTGCCCTTGCAGACGTCACACGTGATGTAGACGTCGCTCATGAAATGCATCTCGATCGTGAGAATACCACTGCCCTTGCACTTCTCACACCTGCCATCTCGTGTGTTGAAACTGAAACGACCCGGTTTGAAGCCACGCGCACGCGCGTCGGGAGTCTTGGCAAAGAGACCTCTGATATCATCGAACACCTTCGTGTAGGTGGCAGGATTGGAGCGGGGTGTGCGGCCAATTGGTGACTGGTCGACGAGGACAAGGCGGTCTATGTTCTCCCAGCCCTCAATCCGGTCATACGCGCCTGGAACAACATTTGCATGGTTCATCTGACGAGCGAGCGCCTTGTACAGGGTCTCATGAACAAGTGTGCTCTTTCCGCTGCCTGACACACCAGTGACACATACCAGTCTCCCCAGCGGAACTCGAACGTCAATGTTCTTGAGATTGAACTGTCGTGCGCCACGGACAACTAGCTCATGACCGTTGCCATTCCGTCGTTCCGTAGGAATCGGTATGCGCCGCTCTCCAGCAAGATACTGTGCGGTCAATGACTTGGGATGTGCCAGCACCTTGGATGGAGGACCCTGTGCCACGATGTCGCCACCATGTACGCCGGCAAGAGGACCGAGGTCGATGATATGGTCCGCAGCCATGATTGTGTCACGGTCGTGCTCGATGACGACCACCGTGTTTCCCAGGCTGCGTAATTGATAGAATGTGTTCAGTAATCGTTTGATATCCCGGGGGTGGAGTCCAATTGACGGCTCATCCAGGCAGTACAAGACTCCAGTCAGAGCAGAACCAATCTGAGTGGCAAGACGAATTCGTTGACTCTCCCCACCGGAGAGCGTCATTGATAGGCGATCCAGTGTGAGATAGTCAAGACCAACTGAGACGATGAACCGAAGGCGGGACACAATCTCCTTCAGAATCAGATCGGCAATCTTCTGCTCTCTCTCCGTGAGCTGGAGAGATTCGAAGTGTTCCAAGGCCTGACCAATGGTCATCGATGCGATTTCGTCAATCGACTTGCCACCGACGGTGACAGCCAGACTCTCAGGACGCAGCTTCCTGCCATGACAGGCGGGGCAAGTTGTCTTGCTACAGTACTCGTTTGCTATCTCCTGCCGATACCATTCTGCTTTCGTGTCACGCATATGCCGACGAAGACGAGGAACCATGCCTTCCCAGCGCCGCGTCACCTTGATCTTCTCTGACTTGCTTCGCCAGTTCTTTTCTGTGTACTCA
>JAGSHP010000252.1 GCA_029855925.1 Candidatus Thorarchaeota archaeon
ACATCGCGTTGTCCATCGTCTCCTTTGCGATACTGTTTGTCAACGGGTTCTCCTTCGTCCGTTCCGGAACGTACCTTATCCTTCCGGGCATCGAGAACTTCACGCTGGCCTGCCCGCTACTGATCCTATCAGCAGAATTCGGACTGATGAACATTCGGGGCATGTTCATGAAAGAGCCAGAGAAGAAAGAATGAACAGGGCCCACGCACGTTGCTCATCTAGGGATTCATGAATTTCAAGGAGATTGGGAAAGGTCATTCGTAGATGCAGATGCGATACTGGCTGCGCACTGGCCCTGATGGATAATACAATGTAATCACTGTTAATAAATACTATCTTGACGTACTCGGGAGCTACGTGACTATCTTCCTTGCAGCCTCCACTACATCCGCAGGACACTCGTTCAGGAACCGGTCAATGCGCCGAGAGATCTCCGCCCCCAGACGTGTGACCTCTCCGCGCAATTGACTTGGAGGCTCCTCTTCTGAGGACACGATCTCCATGGCATGAAGATGCTGGAGGTCGTCATTGTAGTGAGTGATGAGGGAATAGATGTGCCACAGGTCGATCTTCTGCTTCTCGGGGAGAAACTCCGCCCGACCGGACCTGATTCCAAGAATCCAGAATCCCTTTCGCAGCAGTTCGCCGGTTTCGAGAAGGTCTCTGTTTACCAGCAGCTCGGCAAGAAGATCCCGCATCAGCCGACGCCCCGATTGTGCATTTGACCTGATCTTTAGATACTCGCCGAGACTCACTCCGGCTAGTACACCAAGGAAGATGGAACTGAGTCGGACGGCGTTTGAGAGCATTTGTTCAGGACCGAAGGGCAGCGTTGCCACTATGATGAGAATCCCAGATAGGAGAACCAGTACAAATGTCAAGAACCATGGAGTCTCATCGTGCATCAAGTCACATCCTACTTCTCTCACAATGAACAGTGGTCTACACATTGATAACTTCGTCGATAAAGATGTCCGCACAAAGTCGAGTTCGGAAAAAGGACCACTCCGATAGACAAGGAGCGGTCAAGGGAGATGGATCCGAGGGACCGGAGACCACACCTCGCGCCTAATGAGCTCTTCAAATCTGACAATGGGAATCAAGAAAAAAGAGGAGCATGAGGAGGAGAGCCCTCCCCATTCGATTTTCAAAGGATTCCATCAGGTCTTTTTCGACCGGACATAGGCCACTATTATCACAATGAGAACAACACCAGCGACTCCAGTCACTGCGACAACCACTAAAGTGCTATCAACCAGCGGTACCGAAGTGGTGGTATTCGTGATCGTTGTAGTCGTGGTCGTTGTGGTCGTCGTTGTTGTGCTCGTGGTCGTTGTAGTTGTGGTTGAAGTGCTCGCGGGTACCACAGTGACAAACACAATGTCATATCCCACGTTCCCAGAGGTGTCATTGAAGACAATTGTGAAATTGTATACACCCGCATCGAGACCATCAACAGAAACATTGACGGTGCTACTGGACCACTGCATACTGTGCAGCAGAGTGCCATTTCTGTACAGGCTGTACGAGTCGGGGTAGAGCTCAGTAATGGTCCAGGTGATGTTGTGACCAGTCGTACCGTAAGTGTACGAGAAGTCATCAGGCCCCGTGATGCTTGGTGGGGTCGTGTCTTCCACTGTCACGATGACGGTATCCCTTGCGCTGTTACCAGAGGTGTCGTAGATGACTAGCGTGAAGTTCTGCTCCCGATTCGGCATGAAGCCATCGACGTTATGAGAGATGTCTGAGCCGTCCCATGTCCCGGAGTCAATGATGGTGCCATTATGATACAGTTCGTAATGGTCAGGCAACAGATCAGAACAGGTCCACGTCAGAACATGACCTGTCGTCCCAGCCTCATAGGTGAGATCAGGGAGTCGCGATATGCTCGGAGAAGTCGTGTCAGCGACCGTAAAGAGGACTGTATTGGTATCATTGAGTCCGTGCTGGTCTGTCACAAAGATCGTGCAATTGTATGAGCCAACTGCGAGCGTGTCTATGTTGACACTCAAGTAGGATGTAGAACCTTCAGCGGACTCTTTGAAGTAGTGGCCAGTCTGGAACAAGTTCCCGTTCATGTAGATCGTGTATGTATTGTTGAAGTACTCGTTGATGGTCCAGTTGATCTCGTTTCCTGTAGTACCGTACTCGTAACTCACGTCGCCTGAGGTGGAAAACACACGTGGGGCGATGGTATCAGCGAAGTGAGCCCAAGTTGTGAACGTGGCATTGTTACCAGAAGTGTCATTGACATAGACCGTATAGTTGATCACTGTGACAATATCGGACTGTGCGTCGGTCGTGATGTTGGTCGGGGTCGACCATGTTCCGTGAGCCACCTCCGTGCCATTTTGATATATTACGTATAGCTCGGGATGAAGATCGGTCGCATTCCAGTTGATGGTGTAAGTTGATATGCCAGCCTCTACATAGACTGTATTTGGTCCAACAATCTGTGGCGAAGTTGTGTCATCGAGGGCAACGTGGACAAAGACTGTGTCCGTCGAGTTGTGTCCTGCTGCGTCCTCCGCCACAAGGGTGTAGTTATAGTCTCCAGCCGATAGAC
>JAGSHP010000132.1 GCA_029855925.1 Candidatus Thorarchaeota archaeon
CCAACGGGAACAGCATCCTTCAGAACATAGAAGCCTTCCTTCTCACCGATTTGAACTCGAACACCCCACCAAGAGACAGCAGGGCACCTTGCAAGGAGGCGCAACCCATTTCTTATGAGCCGGGGCTTGACTACTGAGAACTCTCCAGATGCAGGAGTCGGAATCATGCCATAGAGTACACGGGCGATTGACAGTCCAAAGAGCATGAGAAAGAAGCCATAGAGATAGTGCGCATTTTGTAGCAGTAGTACAGAGACGCCTAGGAGCAGATATGGTGATATTACAGTCATCACTACGGATGTGATCATGAAACCGAAATAGACCAGTGGAATGGTAGTTATGATATTACTGTATTTTTGCCGATATTCCTTGACGAGGTGAGAGTACTCGCTCGGAGTGACTTCTTGGACACGGATGTGCCAACTGACATCATCACGGTAAGTGGGGAGCTGGCGCATTTTCCAGACGGCGGGCAGTACTAGGATGGCAACGGACACCAGAGAGAATGTGGAGAAGAGAGTCCACCAAATCGGGTCACTAATGATCGAGACTAATACGACGCGAGCAAGGTCAACGAATATGATTACACTCAGAAGGATGACCACTCCAAGATAGATATTGTACCTAGTAGGCGACTGGAAGACAATCGGTTCCTCGTCCATCGGATGACCTCATCACCACAGTATGTGAGGCTGTGCTTAGAATCTTTTGTCAATCTCCTCAGGAGGCACACCGAGCTCCAAAAGAAGGGACCGCATCTCAGGATTGTCCCCATTGATTCGGAGCCATTCGAGTACTAGGATGGCAATTGCATTGCGAGTGACGAGTTCAACATCTCTCACTCCTACTTCCTTGCCCAGTGAAGCGACCGGGCGTCTGACATAGTATCCGGAATCAGTAGAACCACTCTGCTTCCAAAACTCGCGGTCATACGCTTCCCAGGACCAGACAATTCCATCTTCATGCTCGGCGGAACGAAGCCATGCCGTGACTCGCGTGATGGACCCGATGTCTGTGGTCACGGACCTGACAAGAGCATCGTTCCCCAGCCCCTTCACCCGAACAATGGCTCGGGGGTTCCTATAGACCTCATAGTCGCCGTACGTAGCTTTCTCAAGCAGGACATTCACTCGGTCCACGCCGGGGACTCTGCTCTGTTGACGAGCTAGCCATATAATCTCACGAAAGTCAGGAATGGCAAAGTCTCCAGACGCTGCATTCATTGTGGCATGAAAGGCGCCCAGTATTGATATCAGATATGTCAGCCCCATGATCGGTGCATACATGTGTGGCACAAGCCACAGATACTGTGAAGCATATTCGGAAATATAGATGGAGGAGGAGACTGAGAATACAATTAGGAACGGGGGAATAATATAATATAACATGTTGCTCTTGGCCACTATCGCAGGGTACTTCCTGGGGTAGTTCCTTGCAATCTCAGCACATTCATCGATGGTCAACTCCTCGTACGTGAATTCCCAGTTCGGAGCAACATAGTCCACCGCCCGTTTCTTCAAGAACCATCCGAGAAAGTATCCGATGGTACTAACCAGAACGGGGACAAACATGTACACAATGACCGTCAAAAGGAGATCGGAAAAGCCAGGGGGAGGATAGTTCAATGCCAATAGATAGCCGCACAGTACGGTCAGTATCATTCCAAGAATGTATGCAACCAATAATGAAGTGAGAGAATGAGGCTCCACCCTTGCTTCGGTCATGTGACTGTCCATCCGTGGGTGATTGTGACCCGAACCTGCTTTAAGGCTTGTCCAATGCGAAATCGAGTGATAGGACATCATATCCTACGCGGGGGACCGACAACGCTGACATAGAGCACGCTCTCCTCAGTGCCATCAAGACCGAGCAATTCGTTCAGCTCATCATCGTAGAACGCACCTATCTGACACGAACCGAGGTCAAGGGCAGTTGAGGCCAGTGCCAAGGCATGTGCGATATGCGCTGCGTCGAGCAATACGTAACGGAAGGCTCTGTTGAGGTACTTCCACGTTGAACGATTGAATATGGCGCTCCATAGGAAGACAACAGGAGCCTTTTCTGCCATCTGCTGATCAAGACATCCGGCGCGTACTTGGCGAGAAAAGTCCCCAGTCTTGAGAACCTCCAGCTCGTGTTCTCTGACTGCGTAGTGATAGATGCCGGGTTGGAGTCCGTCCACACGATTGACGCACAGGTAGGTCTCTATGGGATACAATGCCCCCGCAGATGGCGCCGCCCTGAGCTGATAGCCTTCGGTCTCAGCTGTGATGCCCTGTGTCGCCCAGAGGAGTTGCGAGAGGTCCTTCAGAGAGAGAGGTTCATCCTTGTACGCTCGCACACTGCGTCTTCTGTTCATTACCGTCCAGATGCCTGGACCTCCATCAACCAGTGGAGGTTCAAGACAAATTCTCTCGGCTGAGGAATAGGACTTGTATGTGTCGGGACGAGTCGACCAGTCGAGCCGATGGTGGGGGAGATGACCCCGAACATATTTTGTCAGTCGGAAGAAATCATGAATGGATGCGTCTTGCATTCGGAACACCGTATCGTAATTAGTGGCAGGCATAGATTTTAATCGTACTGTGCTTTGAGCGGGTAGTGCAAGACAGAGGTGGAGTGCTCTGTCCTAGTAGTGTAAAGAGGCATTTACTATGCCAGAAGAAAAGTTAACAGCTGAGGAACTAAAGAAGAAGGCTGAAAAGCCTGGTAAAGACGCCCTAGTTTTGCATCCATTTTATAGGGGCAAGATTCAGAGCATTGGCAAGGCTCCCGTGCGAAGCTTCTCCGACTTCGCAATCTGGTATACGCCAGGAGTGGCTAAGGCTTGCCTTGCAATAAAGGATGATGAAACGCAAGCTTACGAGATGACAAACAAGGGCAATATGGTTGCCGTTGTCAGCGATGGAACTCGTGTGCTTGGACTTGGGGACATAGGACCATACGCAGCAGGTCCTGTCATGGAAGGCAAGGCAATTCTATTCAAGTACCTGGGTGGCGTTGATGCCTGGCCCGTCTGCCTCGACACAAAAGACCCAGACAAGATAATTGAGGCGGTTAAACTGATTCAGCCCACCTTTGGTGGCATCAACCTTGAGGATATTTCCAAACCCAAGTGCTACCGAGTGCTTGAGGAACTCAGGAAGGATCCGGAGGTCAAGATTCCTGTCTGGCATGATGATGCTCAAGGTACAGCCACAGTCGTACTTGCAGGTGTTCTTGGAGGACTGAATGTGGTCAAGAAAGACATCGAGAGCATCAAAGTTGCAATGCTGGGTGTCGGTGCTGCCAACACACGGACTGCATACCTATTGATTGCTGCAGGAGTTGACCCCAAGAACATCATCATGGTGGATCGCAAGGGAGCGATCTATGCAGACCGTGAGGACATTGTTGCTAACAAGGACTATGATACGTTCAAGTACGACCTTGCTCAGAAGACCAACCCCGACAGACACACTGGTGGTCTCGGGGAGGTTATTGATGGCGCTGATGTGCTAATCTCCGCCTCAACCCCTGTACCTGGCACAATCAAGAAGGAGTGGGTCAGCAAGATGTCCTCGGATGCCATTGTGTATGCGTGCGCCAACCCGTTGCCTGAGATCTGGCCATGGGATGCAATTGATGCAGGCGCCAGAATTGTTGGAACCGGCAGGAGCGACTTTGATAACCAGATCAACAACTCCCTCGGATTCCCAGGCATCTTCAGAGGTACATTGGATGTGCAGGCTTCCACAATCACTGATGAAATGTGCATTGCGGCTGCCAAGGCACTTGCCGACCTAGGCGCAAAGACCGCAAGCGAAAAGAAGGTAATCCCAACGATGGATCAGTGGGAACTCTACCCGGCCGAGGCTACGGCAGTGGGTATGAAGGCCATCGAGCAGGGTATTGCCAAGAGAGAGTGGGAAGAGAAGGACCTCTACAAACATGCAGAAGACATAATCCGAGTCGCACGCGCGGCTTCAGAGATGCTGTACGAGAAGGGTTTCATTCCCAAGGCTCCAATCTAAGCGACAGAGACCTGTGGGGGATCCACCCCCACTCGACACTTTTTTTGTTATCTTTGCTAACAGACAGGCATACGACAGTTCTATCTAAGCCGTCGCCACATGACCATTCCACCAATCAGGATGGGTACAATTGCGAAGAGCAGTATGACGACCAGATAGTTCACTTTTGGATTGGGATCCAATCCATCAGGAATGAAGTCATGGTCATAGTCAGGTGAGAGAGGGTCGATGCCATTCTGCACTTCAATGAAATCACCAAGTTGATCACTGTCGGAATCAGCGTTCATGGGGTTTGTGCCTAGCGAGATCTCTTCAACATCGGACAGTCCATCATGATCGCCATCAGGGGAGCGTGGATCAGAACCATAAATGTACTCTTGAATGGTAGATAAAGTGTCGTTGTCATAGTCTGCAGACGTGTCATTTACCAAGGGGTTGGTCTTGAACTCGTATTCCCATAGGTCAGGAATTGTGTCCGAGTCGGTGTCGTTTGAAACCGGGGATGTCCCAATGTTAATCTCTTGTAAATTCGTGAGACCATCACCATCAAGATCCTCGGCCGTATCATCACGCAGGGGGTCCATACCGTTTACAACCTCGACATAGTCCGATATCGTATCGCGGTCCGTATCCTTCGAAAACGGGTCAGTCTTGTGGATACGCTCTTCGTCATCGGACAACCCGTCGCCATCCCAGTCAAGTGGAGGATTAGGATCAGGCCACGAGTATTGCTCGCTGTCTGGTACGGAGTCGCCGTCAGTGTCTTGGACGTACTCAAGGAAAAGAGAGACTGTCACGTTATGCGTCCCAGGGTTCGTGATGTTCAATCGGATAATGCCGAGTGGTGCTTCACTGTCACTTGTTAGAGAGACGTTGCCGGGCGGTAGATCGGATTGCAGTAGGGTCGAACCACCGACTGTTTCAAGATTCAATATCGTCGTATTGGACACGGCACCGTAGATTGAGGGATTTTGTACAACTGTCATGACCGCATATCGCTGCGTTGAGTTTCCTGGCGGCAAGGTCACCTGAATCTTTTGACGAGTGGGTTGATTGTTTCCTTGCATTCCCAGATAGACAGCAACTGATGCGGCAGCCTTTGCCACATAAAGTGCCTGTGTCAAGTTGTAGCCGGGGCTATAGGGGGTGTCAGGAACGGGAAACTCGGGGTTCGGCTCGTGTCCGCCCCGAATGTTGACCGCAGGAAATCCGTGGGCCCAGAAGGGTTTGTGGTCGGTCTGGGTTGTCTGACTCTCAACAACAGATGCGATGTTGAGTCCCATCTGCTTCATGAACGAATTGAGAAGGTCCCCAAGGTAAGTCGTCTTGTGATAGCCATAAGTCGATTCAATGTTGTGCTCTATGAGGAGTCGTTCATTCTCGGGTTGAAGTGGATCGCGGTACAGCAATTCGTCAAAGTTGTAAAAGGCAATGACATCCACACCATCGGCGCTCAGTTGGGCTGAGACCTCGTTGGACCCCCACAATGCACGAACGACTCTCTGTTCATCTAGAAAGACCATGTTTCCGGAGAAGAAGCAATAGTAGACATCAATGGGCAGTCTAAAGTGGCTGAGCATTGCTCCAATCGCCATGACAACTGCGACACCACCAGCATTCTGCTCGATGCCCGAACCCGATTCAGCACTATCGAGATGCGCCCCAAAGACGATGGCGCGATTATCCGAACCATATCCTTGTTGATACGCCACTACAGAGTCGTGGGCACCCCAGTAAGAGGCATCGATCCCAAGACTGGCATAATAATCGATTAGGTATTGGGCTGCCTCGTAGTACCCCGCAGTCTCATCGAAACGATTCCCAAGCACGTGAAACTTTATGAGATGTGTAACGAAGTCACCTGAGTCCCCCAGTTCTGCAGCGATGTCCCACCAGTTGAGATTGTTGAATGGGTCATAGACGATCTCGGTCTCCTTCTCAGTTGGTCCCGACGGCGGACTCGCAGGAAAGAGGACTGTATGGTAGAGGATGATTGTGGCTGTAGATAGAATAGCCAAGGTGAGTAGGATTGACACCGCCTTTCGTCGATTCATTCTCAATTATTCCTGGGACACTGAGTGACCCGAGTCACCCGTTCTCAATCATCATATATATGCGCCGAAAAGAGCAGTCAGCGGGTATGTTTCAAGTGTTCAACCGATACGTCTATTTACATACATTCTGGAATTAGGAGTCACAGTCTTTCATGGTGCACCTCATGTCGTTTGAAAAGTGTGTCAGATGTGGTTCTTGCATCAAGTTCTGTCCCCTATTCACAGCAAGAGAGGACGAGAAGTTCACACCTCGAGCAAAGACATACATTCTGCAGGTCTGGGATCTCCTCGAGGATGACGAAGAATTGGCTAAGGAATTCAGAAGGCTCGTATTTCAGTGCACGATGTGTGGGCGCTGCGAAGAGGTCTGCTCTTCAGATGTTGACCTTCTACACATCTATCATGAGCAACGGTCTAAGGCTCTCAAGACGGCTCCTCAGGAGTTCGAGTATCTTGAGGCGCTCAAGAAGTCACTTGCAGAATCAAAGAACATCTACGGTCTGGACCAGGAGGACCGTGCAGTCTACTGGATTGATGAGCTGATTGACGAGATTCCCGACATTGAAGACAGAGTGTACGAACCAGGAAAGACGGCAGAGGTCGTTGTGTTTCTGGGATGTCTGATGTCCTTTAGAAGCAGTCAGATGGATGTTGTTAGATCACTGTTTAGGACACTTGAGAGAATCGGAACTGACTATCTTGTGTTGGGTGCCGATGAGTTCTGTTGTGGTCACCCACTCTATTTGGCTGGAGATGATGAGGGCGCCGAGCTACTCAGATCGCACAACAGAGAGGTCATGCAAGCTGCTCAGGCAAAGACTGTGATCACTGGCTGCCCAGGTTGCTTGATTCAACTGAAGAACTATCATAATCTTGAGGGCATAGAGGTCCTTCATGATACACAGTATTTCGACAGGGAACTGGGAAGACCACCAACACTGGATGACAGCGAGGAATTCGCATATCATGATCCATGCGAGCTTCACAGGATTATGGGAGTAAAGACCGAACCCAGGTCGGTCATGAGGAAGGTCGGTGTCAACTTTCGAGAGATGGACCTCTCATGCTGTGGAGGCGGTGGTCTTGTCAGGATGACGGATCCAGACTTGAGCGACAAGATAGCAGAGGTTCGCAGACAAAAGGAACATCTAGGCGACACAACAGTTGTGACGTGTTGCCCATCCTGCAGAGAACAGTTTCTGAGCGTGGGGATTGAGACCCGAGACATTGTCGAGATGATTGATGAGGCCTATCAGAAGGAGGAGGAGTAAGGATGAAGATTAGAGATGTTGTCATCGGTGCGAACGCATCAATTTTCTATAGACTCGACTTCAAGAAGATCAAGGGAGCATACTATCCCAAGACCGAGGAGGATGTGGACGAGGTCCTAGCTCGCGCGCGAGAGAGTAGACTGGGCGTCACTGTCAAGGGCGGCGGCTCGGGTCTGAGCGGTGCATGCACCGGGGGAAATGCAGAACGTTTCATCATAAGCACACTCCTCATGAACAGAATCCTGACCATCAATGAACACGAGGGGTACGTCGATGTTCAGCCAGGTGCAAGCCCCGACGATATCAATGAGATTCTCGAGCCGCGAGGATACAAGTTCTATGTGGCGCCGAGCAGTAGGGACATCGCCACTGTTGGGGGCATTTTAAACACAGATGGCGGAGGCAATGACACTTGGGTAAATGGGACGATGCGCGACAACACCATTCGTGCGAAGATGACTCTCTATGATGGGAGAAAGATCGTAGTGGATCACAAGGGTGTGCGAAGCAACGATGGCGCTCTGGAGAACGAACTCAATCGTCTTGGCTTTACGCTCAACGATGTCGCAAGCTCCCATGGGACACTTGGATTCATCACCGAACTCAGAGTTGCCATTCGACCACTTACAGAACTGGAGGTTGTTGGCGCGGTTGCACACTTTGATGATGCAACTGAATTGGGGCAGACACTCACCAAGATGATTGCTGCTAAGAGCCCAATCAAGTATGGGGAGGCGCTTGTCGAGGCGCATCCGGACATTCGAGAAGACCTGCAGTTGCCATTACTCATTCTGCAATTTCCAGAGGACTATACTGATGATCTGAGGACCATCACCGACTTCACGATGTTGCAACCTGATGAAGTTGAACGGATGAAGGAGATTCGCATCAAGCTACCAAAGCGAAACCCAAGGGAAGGAATCCAGCTGGCACTGTTTGAGGGGTACGGGATTCATGACCAGAGCCTTCTCAAGATGCAGGAGAGCGTGGACAGAATAAACGAGCTTCTCATCAGTCACGACTACAAGCCATTTGCAAAGTATGGTCATGCCCCTAGCAAGTGGTACGTGGGGAGTAACGAACCTGCGTATGGTATGGTTATGCACTCACGGGAGATCAAACCAGAGGGCAAGAGCGGCCATGAGGTCCTCAAGGCGATTCTTGACATTGTCGACCTCTGTGATGAGATTGGAATGACACCCAAGCCCGAACACAAGTGGCCCTATGGTGATAGAATCAAGAGAGCGCGTCTCGAGAAGATCAGAGAGGTAGTTGGACAAGGCTTCAATGACTTCATCTTCTGTGATGACTGCGGAGAGATGCTTGGCTCAATGGTCTAGTAGTATCGAATACTTTCGGTCCACCCCCTCTCTGGGGGTGTTTATATACTCTCGTCGAGACCAAGTTATGATGAGCGATGGTTCGTGCACACAGCCCAAAGGGGTTATTTGACCCCTACTATGTACCAAAACGGCTTCTCTATCGCGACCGGGAGCTTGACACTATTCACAGAGTCTACAGAGACTCGTACGAGGATGAGTACGGCGTCAATGCCCTGGTCCACGGAATCTCTGGCGTCGGGATGACCGTCTTCTCTCGTTACTTCCTGACTCGACTCATACCGGAACGTTTCGATGCGTACACGGTCTATGTGGACACGCGACATAAGGAGACGCTAGAGATTGTGGCAGAGCTCACAGAGAAGGTTCAGAAACAGGTCCAGACGCCGGTCACAGTGGCCTTCGATCTGGATGTGATGTGGATGCAGTTCAGGCGAACTGCAACTCGAGCACCAAAGAAGACCGTCTTCGTGCTGGACAACATCGATGAGAGGAGCGAGGAGATCTATTACAAGCTGGCATCCCTCTCCAAGGAGATCAGTGCAAGTACAATTGGGGTTCTCAACAGTCATGACTACAGACTCCTCACAAAGATGCCGGCGACACAGATGGCATACGACTTTGAAATCCCACTGGACACGTACACTCGATCACAACTATATCAGATAATCAGACAGCGCGTGGAGGACACCTTTCCGCTTGGTCTCTCGGAGGAGATTCTCCGATATATCACAGACCTTGTGTGTGAGTTTGATGCCTCAAAGCCCAAGACATCAATCGAGGCACTAAAAGTACTATGGCCGCTTGCAACCAGTGGACGTGAGATCGATTCGGACACAGTTCGAGATGCAACTTCACGAATCACAAGCTTCGTGACCGACCAGGACTTGATGTCAGTGGTCGACATCATTGGGATGAATGATTTCATGACACTGCTTGTACTCGAATCAATGACGGAACATCTCATGCGATTCAAGTCTGAAACATATATTGATAGGAAGACCCTAGAGGAC
>JAGSHP010000048.1 GCA_029855925.1 Candidatus Thorarchaeota archaeon
CTGCATACCCCTTTGGCCGTGCGTCGGACAGATTTGGTCGCAGGCCCATTCTCTTGGCTGCATTTGTACTACTTGGATTCACTTCGCTATGGACGCATCTTGTGACTGACTGGCTCACGGCGATCCCGCTCATGATCTTCTTTGGGCTGACCAACGGCGCTCTCGACCCGGTTCAGACCAGCTTTGTCTCGGATCTTGTTGAGGAAGAACGAAGGGCGAGCATCATTGGAGCGTTCCAGATGTCAATTGGACTGAGTGCCCTGCCAGGTGGCATGATTCTTGGGTGGGCTTGGGACAACATCAGCAAGCTTGCGGCCTTCGACATATCCCTGCTTCTCTGTATCGTGGCAACGGTACTGTTGTTGTTGGTTCGCCCAAGAAAGATCGAATGAATATTGAAGTGACGTGTTCGGCCGCGATGGACGAGCGGGATTGCTACGGACCCTCTGATTTGGCACTGTCGGCGGAGTCGGCTGTAGTGTCCTCGCCCCCAGATTCATCGGGTGTCTGTGACTTCTTCAGGAGCTCGAGAATGGGCATTATGTCGGGGTGGCGATGTAGTAGGACCCGCTCATATAGAATAACAAGGAGAAACACGACAAACAGAACGTATCCAATCAGAGGTATGAAATAGAGGAATATGACCAAGTCCTGGATGATTGGTGCCAGCGCAATCACGGCAAGTCCGAAGTAGTGCCAGATCCATAAGAATACGGCAATTCCAATCCAGTTGACGATGAGCAATATGAGCCGTTCTTGGCTCCTATACCTAACGTACTCCTCCTCCACATGGACTGGCAGACTCAATTTCAGTGCGCTACTACGGGCCTCCCTCCTCACAGTATCAGAACTTGGCAGCGTTAGGAAAGAGAGTCCGGCAGCTATGGACAGAACAACGCTCCCCGAGCCAACTCCGAAGAGCCAGACCGCCGTTAGTCCTGATGTCCTAAAGAACCAAGCAGCAAGTCCGAACCCACAGATGACATGAATCAGGGCGAGGGTCTTGTTGATGAATCCTGCGCCTTGCGTATCGCCACTGTCTGAAACTGGTTCCTTCTCGCTCATTGATCTTCATCTTCCAGTTTGCTTGCGCCTGCGAGCACTAGAAGGGTGAGCCCATTGTTGTACCGAGATTGGCGAACTTCCTGATGAAACCACCCAGGGATGCACTTGTTATGATGTACCACACCCAGAAGTACACTCCGAAGCCTCCTTCTACGGGGATGCCTAGCCAGCCGACAAAGAAGGGGAAGAGTTTCTGGATGTTGAACGGGATGACGGCAACGACACTACCACCTAAGAGTGCCGAGAGAATGCCAAAGATGATCAGAAATGGTACGTAAAAGACACACATGGGTTTCATCCGCGCGCCCATCATTTGGGTCTGAATCCTCATGATTCGCTGTTGGTCGTCCATGACCTCTTGTAACAGGATCGGGTCCATGGTCTTGCGTGCTTCCTTGAGCTTCTTCTGCCACTCCTTGACCTCTTCCATCTGTTCGTTCAGCTTTTCAACATCCGTGAGCTTCAGTGTCGCATATGTAGAAATGAAGACAACAAGAAGACTCACTATGGTGACGAAAACCATCGATAGAGGAGGATAGAGTAATGGTCCTAGTGCACTACCTATCGCTGCGATGATGTCTCCGATCAAGTCCATTGCTGGTCACGTGTCCATCCGGTCTTCTCGTTTTAAGGCTTCTCCATGAACCAGCCCGACCATCGAAGGGATGTGACAGTTGATTGAGGTGGTCCTTTGGTCTCTTTGGTGCCGCCATGCCGGAGACGTCAACAAGATTACGATAGGTCTCCAAGAAGAACCATCTACATACGAGTGATCATTGACATGACACCCGCCATGCAAAGTCGAGTCATCAGTGTTGTACTCACACGTGTACCTTCGATATGGACGTACATCTATCAATCCATGCATTGTGTCCCTCGCATTTTGAGATGTCACGTGTACTAGTAAACGTGAGACCATCTTCTAGTAAATGTATTCGAAAAATCGAGCTCTCGAAAAATCGGTAATGGTACACGTATGACTGTTCGGCGCCAAACGGTGCACGGAATAAGCTGATTCTCCACGTGAAGCTTACCATGTACATGGAAAGTCAGACGAACTGCACAAAATGCATCAATAGTGTGTGACTACTGTATTTTTTGCATCGCATGTTTTGTCTCAAATTCATACGTGTACTATTTTAGACCTAATGTGTTTATATTGTGGATGCGTGTACTATTATGCTGTCAGCCGCCGGGAGGGCTAGACAGATGCAGATGTTCTCAAGAATGCTAAGAAGACAGGGTTTCTACAGGGTCAAGGGTCAAGAAGAACCTGTATACATGAAACATCACGTTGGAATCGGTGGAATTTACGTCCGCATAACAGATCGCAAGGCCTTCATCCAAGTCAGAGACTTGGGTATAGAGGAAGAGTTCTCAAGAGTCAAACGACTGGAGAACTTCATCAATTCTCTTGACGAAGAGGCCTATCGGCAAAAATGCTTCATCGTGTCGAAGATGCGAGCGGGCGGATCATAGACTCGTGAAGGGGCAAGCCCCTCCACTCCCTTTCTTTTATTGTAGGTCCACAGTGGTTCTAGGTAATTAATATCATATATTATTTACACAAGGTTATTAAGATGTGCTTTAAACTTAAATGGGATTATCATGACTGAATCGTCAACGGCAAATAGGCCAGTTGAGGTGACTGTTTCTGCCATTCTTCTTTTCGGCAATGGTTTCCTCGGCGTGATTGTTGCTGTATTTGGACTCATTTGGTGGGAGGACGCATTGTCCGCCATTGGCTTCATAGTCGCGGCCATTGGAATATGGGTGGGTCTTCGTATCTTGGCACGAGACAAGTCTGCATGGACCTTGGCAATTCTCTTGAATGTCATTGGGATACCATTGTACTTCGTATCATTTGCTGCCTTTGAAGGAATCTTCCTCTGTGTCTTTTCGCTGATCTATCTCAACATACCCAACGTCAAGCAACATCTCACATAGATGACTCGACCACAAGCGTCGAGTTCATTCCTTTTTTTGGGAGAGGTGTGGCATTCTCCATCGTCAGTTGATGTACATGAAAGGTCAGCTCAGTCATTCGACCAAGGTCTCTCATAAGCCGACTGTTGTGGGATGCGGCTATCGGCAGCATTCCGAGGCACTTGACACCAGAGCTTCGCACAGCGAAACGTACAGTTCGGAGGTCAATGATTGATATAGATCCTCGTCTGCCCCATTGAATGCAAAGTCGGACCAGGAACCCATCCCCCCAAAGAAGCCGCTTGCAAAGATGGTCGCAATGAGTTGACGTGCCTCTTGTGAGTAGACACCGGGAGGGAGAAAGTCATCATCCTCTGATGGTTCATAGTTTTCCAGCGTTATCAGAGAACTGTTGAAGTTATCGACCCAATGTCGAGTATATTCGAAGCGTCCTGCAAACTCTGAGAGGCGTTTCAGCACGCTTCCAAGTTTTGATCTTGCCTCGGTCACCGACAGGATGTCATCCTCGAAGTGGTCACTGTCATGTTCCAGAAGGACATAGTATCTCTTTACCGGTGACATGAAATTGTCTTTCGGTGGATTGTAGTCAGTTAGGTAGAGGTCCGACCCATCATCGTACTGAACCTCCACAAACCAATTCTCGCCCGCCCTCAGTAGCGGTGAGTCGTAGCGGACGCGAATCGATTGCCAAGTGGGATTTTGAAAGTGGAGTCTGACTCTTCTTGCGTCACGATCCTTCAGATACTTGAACCACTCAGAGGCGTTGCTTGCAATCGTTCTAATGGAACCTGATATTCCTTCGACGGGAGGCGTAATGAACTGGACGCCGTAGCAATAGTGGGCTATGCGCTCCTCAATATCAAGTTCATCATCTCTCCCGGAGAGAATAATGTTGGCGTAGGTTGCCAGCGCTAGGCGCATCTCAAATTCCCTGTTCATAGCGAAATCATTTCCTTAGTATTCGCCTGACAAATTCCGGCCTTATGAACTGTTGCATGATAAACCCGCAACAAGATTGAACGGAATGCTCAAGGGACATGGAAACTAGAAAGAAATCTGTACAAGATGAGGTAGGCAGGTCGGAGAGGAAAGAGAGGTTTTGTGCGGATGAGAGATGGTCCCCGTGAGATTGTTCGCGCGGTGCGGTAATTCGACCTGCCTAGTGCCTCAGTTGTTTAGGAGAGATGTCCACGTATTCAATGCGGGATGGAATGATGTATTCGTTGAGCGTCAATGTTGTCGTGTTTTGCATGTAAGTTTTGCGACAATCGCAAACTGGTCCCAAACGATTGCGATTACTACTAAACTGACGATTGAGTTATGCGAATACTGCAATTTAAGTTCTTTTGTTGTGTACCTCTCCATTCCGAACTCTGAGTGAGTCCGTTACAGTCTCTTTGTGAATACTGGTTTCTCCGATGAGACAACGGCGGGAGTGACCTCATGACTTCATAGGCGTGAGAGGAGATTCCCAAGAGTCCCTATACTAAGTAGGATACCCAAAGCATAGCTCACATTGATGTAGAGTAGAGATGTGAAGACGATAGCAGTCAGAAACAGGTATGTCGCAAGGGCCAGAATGCCAAGTGCGATCAATACCAACAGCCCTCGCTCAGCAAGTGTCAAGGGTCTGTACTCCGCGGAGAGAATGCGAATCCACAGAACGAGAGTGACACCAGCAACGGGGGGGACCACGAAGAGTGTCACCGCAAGCGGCAGGAGCAACACTGCCCCCAAGATGGAACGTAAAGAGTTGAGCCGCGTCTGGTATCTCTCGAACTCGCTTGCGTAGACCTTGCCATAATCGCGATGTATGTAGAACTGATACCCTCTCCAGAGCCTGTGCTTCCCCTCTGACAAGGTTTCGCGAGCCTTATCCAGAGACCCTTTCTGGAGTTCAGGTCTGTAGCTTCCTCGCAACGCAGGCACAACATAGACCGCCAGAAGCAGTGACCAGATCCCATAGGTTGCAGTAAGACTCTCGATGAATGACAGAGCCTGTAGGTCGATCAAGGCATGCCATATCAGGTAGACAGCATATGCCACGATACCAAGCACTGGCAGCAGCAACAAGATCTTCATTGTCTTCAAGCGCTGCTTCTTTCCCTTCATTGAGGGGGACACTATCCGGAGCACCAACGAGCAGAACGCCGCATAGGTCAGCATGATGCCAAAGCCGCTGAGAAACTTGGCGACGGCACCTGAGATTGTCAACAACATGAGTGAGGTCTCGGAGTTCCAGAGCTGCGTAAGGTCGCCAATATTTAGAAACGGGACCCAGGCGATCAAGCCTAGGATAAGACCAATGGCATAACTCAGTCCTCTTTTCTCTGATACACGTTTGCAAATGGCTTCGGACAGCGGGCTCATATGTTTCACAGATGCTAGGCGACAGATAAGTTCTCTTGAAGACTCAAGGGCGTTGCATGACTCGCAAGAGTACGCCGCCGCATGAGGTCAAGGCGGGAAGTGCTAGTGCCGCAGTAGCTTGGATTTGAGGTATGATGGCGCTACAGCCAGAATCGCACTTCGGACTGACCTGTTTCCGAGGATCATCTCTGCAATGACACGCGTGGTCTTTTTCGAAGCAAGAAGTGAACCGCCTATCTCCGATGAACCTCCGTGCATGAGTCGCTTCTGCAACCAGAGACCCCACCTAAGGTCCGAACCAATCGCTCGAGTCCATGCTTGCTCATAACTACGCAGTCGTTTCTTTGAGAAGTCCTGATCCTCCACTGCTTCGATTGCGGTCTCGGCAGCAAGCCTTCCAGCTATCGCGGAGTAGTGGATTCCCTCGCCAGTAATGGGCGAGCAATGAGCTGCAGCATCTCCCGCAAGCATGATTCTCTCAGAATAGGATGGACGAACAATTCCTGCCAGCGGCATCAGTCCAGCATCGCGCCTTACAAGTGTGGCACCTGCCAGCTCAGTCCTTGCAGGTTCGGTATCATTGACAAGGTGATTAAGATAGTCAGTCAATCGCTTCTCAGACCTTCTCACCTCTGAGGCCAGTCCCCCTGTTCCCACAACTGCCACATGTCCCCGCGGAAAGATCCACGCATAACCATGTGGCGAGAACTCCGGGCCGTAGTAGAACTCATTGACTGGCTCGAATGATTCCTGGGATGCCTCCCTCTCATAGTAAAACTGGTTAGCATACCCCATGGCGGTCGGCGACAGTCGCTCTCGAACCAATGACGTCTTGATCGATACCGGTGTTGTTCCGCTGCAGTCAATCACAAGCTCACTATGGAGGTCTCTTACTCCTTCGTTGTCTCTGACTGTCACCGTGCAGCCATCGCCGCCGATGGATATGGCCGTTACCAAGCTCTTCATTTGAACGTGTTTTGAATGGTTATCTATCAGTTTGAGAAGATGTCCTCCCAGAGAGTCGCGCGCAACATTGTATCCAGCTGCCTTGTCAAAATCAACTTGAACTACTTCGCGTCCTGAAAACTTCATGCGCACCGCTCGAACCGGGTGGCAACCATTGAACGGTCGGATTTGAAGATCCGTGAAGGCTCTTAGAGGGAGATATCCTCCGCACGGCTTGTCCTTGCCAGGTGTTGATTCCCTACTGAGCAGCAGATAGTCTATTGCGTGTTCGGACAACTTCCGCGCAGCAGTCAAGCCAGCAGGTCCTGCTCCAATGATGATGACATCGGTGTCAGTCTGCATGATGGCAACAGTCAATTGCGTGTGTAATAAAACTCTCGTGCTCATCAGCATGTGCGATTTTGCCCTGTAGATCATGCGTGTACTCTATCATCACTAGTAAACGCGTGGCTGTGCGAGTACACGTGAGAAGAGAGAAGCCACGACATGCGTGTACTAGTACACGCAAATCGTCAAGAGATGTGGAGAGTACACGTGTGGAGTTTGGAGGTGTTATTCTGGATTCCCGGCGGAGATGTGATATTTGAGCGATCCATGAAGTCGTGGCGTCATGCCAGTTGTGAGGAGTTGGATATTGCTGAGCTACGTGTACTAGTACACGTAAGTATTTGATGGTTAGTGATATGCCCATAACACAGCTAAGATGCTCACCTCGGATAACTGGGTGAAAGTCATCTCCTCATCTGGTAGTGCACTCCGACTTGGCCTGATTCGGGGAAGCTCTTCAAATCGTGGTTGTATTGTCTATGAGTAATTACTGTGATCTCTCTACGGACGGCAAGAATGGATACCTTAACTTGACAATTCGGCGCGTGAAGATTAGGAAGTTCACTAGTTCAAGGAAGTGATAAACATTCCACAGTGACAGGGCTTTCAACACATTTATTATCCCCAATATATCTATATGAATTGTAGAATGTTTTCGTATATGATAGATTTAAAACGGGTTTCTTAGCTGGGTAACCGACAGTTACTTATCATTTGGAGTCTTGTTAATGAAATCTTGCGCTACCACAACTATGGCAGTTGGGCTCGTCGTGCTAATCGGTCTAATTGGCATTGTTGGATCACAACCCGCCGCCAAATCGCACCATGAATTAAATAC
>JAGSHP010000008.1 GCA_029855925.1 Candidatus Thorarchaeota archaeon
ATTATGATGTGACAACAGAATTGACACTCTATGATAATCAAAGTACTTACCATTTTGATCGCGCAATCGACACTATGAATCTCGTTGGGTCCTCCGTTGTCATCTTGGGAGCATTTGGACTGTACGCCTCAGAAGATATTAGAAACAGGCGTAGAGAGATTGCTCTATTACGCGCGATGGGTGCAGACATCAAGATTGTGCGAAAAGTTCAGATGGCAGAGATGTTGGTACTGTTCCTTGGCTCTATTGGTGTGTTGTCTATATTTGCACCGATATTCTTGTCAAACACCCTACTGTCCACAAGAGTAACCCCGTATCGGTTTCCCGTCGCTATGGTGGCAGTAATACCTCTTCCGACAATATTGATGGTATTTGCATTTTTCCTGATATCGATAGTTCTGTTTGTGATCATTGTGGCCGAGCTTGCTGTTGATATCAACTTGGCCGAGTCACTGAATGCCGCTTGGACGGAAGCAACACCGCTAAGAGGGGATGAGTAGAATGTTTCTGACGACAAGACTTAGATCCGGAGCCACGCAGGTGCTCCTCACATTCATTGTGTTTTCTATGGCATCTGGCATTGTAGGCGGCCTGATTCTCTACGTGGATAATGCGACGCCTCAAGTATACAACGAAGTAACACAGGACACACCAATCGATCTAACGGTGGACTTGACATACAACCTCTATCACTCCAATGTCACGGCCCAAGAGGTCGCAGATATCATCTCGTCGCAAGACTTGGTGTCAGATGTTGTCAAGGTCGGACACTATCATGAGTACCACTACATTTGGACTGGATATCAAGAGGATTTCGATCTCAAAACATACCTTGGTGTTTCCAGCAACTTCCTAGATGTCTTTCCCAACGCAGTTGACTACGACCCTGACAATGGACCTCTGACCGGAAATAACTGCTGGATACGTCAGGACGAACTCACCCGTCTAGACTTGGATATTGGCGATATTTACATGATGAACATCACCTTCTGGAACTTTACGGACTATTCGTCTTATACAAAGTCGCTAAACCTGACGATTGCCGGAACGTTTGAGTCCAGTCTCTTCAAAGAATATTACAGGTGGGATGAGCCACCACGAACAACGCTGAAGGTAATTCTCGACTATGATCTCCTCAATACTACATTTGGCTATCGTGAAGATTACGACATGGGCTGGTACAGGGATTCTCTGTGGGTCAAGTTGGACACTGCGATAATTAGGCAAATGGATCCATCAGAACTCCGGACCGAACTCGATGTTCTTGAGAAGCGGATCGAACAGGCCACGCTTCCATATGCAGCAATAGACTGGGATGGATTTCCACTCAGGGACGTTCTCTACAAATACATTGCTTGGGCGATGGCCATGCGGCTGGTTTCAATTGCGTTCTCAATCCCAACAATAATGATGGGCATCATGCTTGTCTACTATAACTCGATGCTTGAGAGTGACGAGATTCGAAGGGATGTTGGTACTCTCAAGACCCGGGGTGCCACCGGTCGTCAGGCCTTTTTCTGGGTGATAAGTCGTGCCACTATGATCGCTCTCTTGGGTGCATTGGGTGCAATTGTCATAGGAGTGGTTTCGGGAATCCTTGCTCTGATGGTGAGGACCTTTTTGGTGTTTGACTTTACACGGCTGGCATCACTAACGTTCTTTGCCCAACCTACAACCGTTACATTTGCTTTTTCATTCTCA
>JAGSHP010000087.1 GCA_029855925.1 Candidatus Thorarchaeota archaeon
ACTCTTTGTAGGATGATCGGAGGAGGCTCTCTCCTCCATCAGTCCTTTCCAATATTGGCAGTGTTTCTCAACAATCTCGCTCCCCTAATGAACTGTCCATCCACTATTGCTTTCTGCCTGTCACGAATGGTCATTTGTTGATGAACCAATGTGTAGGTGCTGGGGCCCCTCGAATTTCTGTAGCTCTTCCTCTAACGCTCCCCAAGAGCATAATCGATCTAACAAATGTTAAGATAAGTGGTGCCGCGGATGCGATTTGAACGCATGACAACTCGATCTTCAGTCGAGCGATCTATCCCGTCACGGAGCAGCTGCTCCAAGATCCCGGGCTGATCTACCGCGGCCTTTGACCAACAGCGAACAAACACCGACTTGAATTGAGATATAAATATAGTGGATACAATCTCAACTCAGTGCGGTACTATTTGATCTTGTGGTTCATATAGCTTGCAACTATCGCCGTTAATGCAGCCGCAATATTGACCGCAATTGGATAGATGTAGAGGGGATCCAAGAACGCAAGAACTGCTATCCATGAGGGCTGCTGAGTGATGTCAGCAATTCCGAATGGCACAAAGTAGAACATAAAGAACAACGCAGTGAGAAGTCCGGCTCCGACGAAGGCTGGCATGTCAGTTGTCTTGCGGGCAAAGGCCGACAGTCTTGCCTGCCAGTTGGTCTGGGTCCGTTGTCGTCTACGGACCTTTCTCTTAGATGTGATATTTGCCCAGCGATACATAGCCTCGGCCATCAGGACATAAGCACCTGCAAGGACCGCCATTGCCCCAATAGCAACAACGAGCTGTAGCTCAGCACTGAGAACCTTGACGTATGTCTGTGCATGCCAAAGAATTGGAATCTGTGCAAATCCTGCAAGTCCAATGAATATGATTACAAGTCCGGGTTTGCTACCACGTCGCCACCATACTGCTAGGCTCATGTCAATCATCCTGGCCGTTAGTTGGCTGCTCAAAACTCGGTCTGCTCTTTAAGGTTTTGGAATATTGGTCAGTCCACAAACGGCTTTATGGCCTCAATTTCGAACCAGTGGCCATGATCCCTATGCGTCCTACACACAAAACCAACCGACTCAATCATCTCTCTCATGCTTGCAATGGTCTGACCCTGACGACCCCGCACACCGTATCCCACGCTTGAGACCGTGCCATCTGGGAAGATGTACAATATGCGAATGATGAGTTTCTCCTCGTCACATGTGATCCGTGCCCCCTTGATCGATAATGTGCCACCTTGTTGAAGCACGCGAAAGGTTTCCTCAAGTGCTCGAATCTTGTTGTCCCTATCTCTCAGGTATCCCATTGAGAACCAGAAGGTAGCCATCTCAAATACCGTGTCCCCAAAGCACAGGCTCCTACCATCGGCCACGAACCAACTGGCTGGAGGATCATGTATTCTCGCCTCTCTGATCTCATCCATCCGAATGTCAACCGCGCAGACCGCTCTCCCTCCAAGCCGCGCAACGATTCCCTCGCCACCCGCTCCTATGTCGAGAATCCGACCATGTTCAGGTAGACTCTGCAACGTCACAGTCTGTTGAGGTGTTTCGAAAGTGGAAATCGCCAACACATTCACCTGCCTTTGCATGCCAACGATGCAGTAGCTTGCTCCACAATTTTTTTAACTGTTATCAGACGAACCTGATACCACTGAAAGGGCCGGTAGATCAGCCCGGTACAGGAAC
>JAGSHP010000265.1 GCA_029855925.1 Candidatus Thorarchaeota archaeon
CGATCGATTTGGTATGGAATTGGTCATGGAGGACGCAGAGGATGGGCTGACTGATGGTTGGGGTGTCTATACCGGAAGCGGCTCTGTTGCGAACGAAGTCATCGACGGCGATCATGCCATTCATCTAATTGCAAGCAGTACCTCCATCGGGTTCCGCTATCCCTATTCTTCAGCGGACTATTGGAATGACCGTGACAACCATGTCATTCAATGGAGCATGAAGTATTCGGCAGGTTACAGAATATACGTATCTGTTGATACTACCGCCGGACATCGGTATCTGACCTATGACCCTATTGACACAGACAATCTTGGAACTGGAGAGTATGTCTATCACGGCCTGGGGGTCTCGAGCAAGGATGGTCGTTGGCATACCTTCCAGAGAGACCTCGCAAAGGACCTACATGATGCTCAACCGAGTGTAGACATCATTGCTGTGAATGCATTTCTGATCAGGGGCGGCGGTTATGTCGATGACATCAAGCTCCTCCCCTACCAGTATGTGAAAGAGAATGCCGAGGATGGCCGCACTACCGATTGGGGTGTCTATGATTCCTCTCCTGCCGGCACGGTCTCCAATGTGCTACTCGATGGCCGACGGGTCATACACTTGCAGGGCGGTGGCACGGGCACTGGCTACAGGTATCCCTATTCAAGTTCTCACTACTGGAATGATGCACAGCACTTGCTCATCCGTTGGAGCATGAAGTACGCTGAGGATTACTATGTCTATGTCTCTGTGGACACCACTGCTGGTCATAGATACATCTACTACACTCCAGTCGACTACGATAACCTTGGGACGAGTGGATATGTCCATCACGGCCTCGGTGTCTCCAGCAAGGACGGCGCCTGGCACACATTCGAGCGTGACCTGTTGGCCGACCTACATGATGCTCAACCGAGCGTAGACATCATTGATGTGAATGCGATTCTCTTCCGTGGGAGCGGCTATGTCGACGACATTCAGCTTCTACCACGCACCGAGATTGGTGATCTCGTTAGTCCCTCGGGTCAGAGCTATGTGCAACCCACCAATATCGAGTCACGACCAGGACTGGTCGCGTGGCACGGACCAACCTATGTCCATGTCCTTGACCGACCCTTCAGACTCTATCAGCTCTCCGAGTTCTCATTAGTGGGTCAGTTGGTTCAGGCTGACTCGCAGCTGGGCAGATTAAGTGTGGCTCTGTATGACGACGCCATGAAGAAGGTCGTGGAGGTTGTGTGGGGCGACTCCTGGCTCTCCAGTCAGAAGGGATACTTTGTCACGCACTTCTACGCCAAGAACGGTGAATCGTTCTCGCAGGGACCTGTGTATGTCTACGACCAGGGCTTCACCAAGACCGGGAAGTTATGGTGGGACGGGTTCCAGGGCGGCAATGGTGCGGTCTACTCACGGATTGATGGACAGGGTGATCAATATCCTATCGGTGAGTGTGATGATGCCTCTCGGATCATCAAGTATGTCGTGATTCAGGGGGACAGGTTCAAGTCTGATGCGCTGTTGCAGCTGCGAGTCCATGACATCAACGTCGTTGCCGATTTGAACCGGCACGACCCGACAGCACCCGACCCGGAAGAGCCGCAAGAATTCGATGGAACGGTTGAGGGGGCAAATAATGAATTACTCGCAGAACCAACAACACAAAGTGCTGAATCCTACATTCAAGTTTGGTGGGACCCCGATTCATGGTGGCCAATCTTACATGAGCTGACTGAGTTCTACATTGATGCAATCCTATACACAATTCACTATGCTGTTGATCTCTTGGAATCGATTCAGCTTGTTGACCTTGTTGGCGGTAAACCTCGTGACGACATCATAGCGAGTGGCCTTATAGATCTCTCAATGAGCATGGCAATATCTGCCGCTCTCCAACTTGGACTGGCTTGTCTTTCAGCCTCTGAGTATCTGTGGAGCTCGTATCTAGTTCCAGCTATTGCATGGTGTATGCTTGCTGCAGGAATTGCGTTGTTAGCTGGCGCAACAATCTGGGCCTTCTCCTATGCGGGACAGAATCTCGATGCAGGACTATGGGGCGATGCAACAGCGTTTTTCTTCTTCTTTGGACTATTCATCATGATGTTCTGGATTCTGATAGGATACAAGAGCTTAGTTGGTATTTTGACAACAGCAGTTATGGGAGCATATCTACTTGCAATAGGACTGCCTCTATCAATGGTACTTGACGCTTTACATACAATGTGTAAACCTTTAAGATTCAGCAGACTGGCTGTACTCTTGCTCTTGGTCATATTCGGTCTTGCTGCTGCACACCACTACACCCGATACTATGGAAGATGATGAAATGCAAGAACTAGGTACCCCTGTTGAAATGCTGGCGGGATTGGTATTGATTGGGTCAGGAATGCTAGTTCTCTGGTGGGAGGAGAAGAGATTCGAAAAGCTGACCTGTCAGCCACCAACAATTCCTCCCGTCCAGTCCACTGCCACCACATCAGACAACACGAGTGATAGAGAGTCTACTTCACAGGCACCGCTTTGGTTGGCCTGTTTCTTGTCGTCGGGGCTTCTTACTGCAGCTGGTGGCTGGCTTGTTTTTGGTTTCTATGGTGCCATATCACTCCTGGTCATGTCCCTCTTTGTGAATGGTCCAATAGGTATCTCCCGAATACGCAGACCTCCAGATCCTCTCACAGCCATCATTAGTCAGCTGGAAATTCGTGCACGCACTTCTAAGGGAAGAATAGCTCCGATCAAAGA
>JAGSHP010000141.1 GCA_029855925.1 Candidatus Thorarchaeota archaeon
CCTCGTAAGATTTGCGAGTGTCATCATTGACCACTATAGGGCGGCAGGACGCACTGGCATCGGAGCGGTCATGGGGTCCAAGCTATTGAAGGCGATGGTAGTCCATGGTTCAGAAAGGGACGTGCCTGTTGCCGACGCGGAGAGGCTTGAGGAATACTCCAAGAAATTGAATGAGGACAAGAGAGAGTTTGCAACATTCCAGATGTACTCTGATGTGGGGACCGCGGGGTTTGTGGACATGGCCACAGGAATGTGGGGATCCTTCCCTGTGAAGTTCTACACACAGGGCGAGATCGATGCCTATGATATCTCCGGAGCCACGGTGAAGGAGACCATCCTTGTTGGGAAGAAGTCCTGCTACCGATGTCCCATAGCCTGCGGGCGCGAGATTGAGATCAATGAGGGAAAGTATGCGACTGGCAGATTTGCGGGACCAGAGCTTGAGGTCACCGGCACAATGGGGACGCTGATTCTTAATACCAATCTTGAGGCGCTATCGTATATCAATAAGCAGATGGACCTCTACGGATTCGATACCATTAGTGGTGGGAACATTATTGCCCTTGCATATTACCTCTACAACGAGGGGATTGTGCGCGCTGAGGACCTTGATGGTCTCGAGCCAGAATGGGGCGATCCGGACCCGGCAATTGAGTTCGTACGCAAGATAGCCCATCGAGAAGGCATTGGCGATGTGATGGCTGAGGGGAGCCTCGCCCTTGGAGAAAAGTTTGGAGTTCCGAATCTTTCACCACAAGTCAATGGCATGGATCTCCCACAACATGACCCGAGAGCGTTCTCGGGGATGACCATTGCTTACACCACCTCACCACGAGGGGCGTGTCATATGACCGCGGACATGTACAATGTACAGATGGGCATAGAGGATGAGGCATGGGACATTGCAAGCATGGACAGGTTTGCCAATGAGGCGGATGTGGCAGCACGGCTCCAGGATCTCAGGGCAATCACCAACTCCATTCTCATATGCAACTTCTACCCGATACAATCACCTGAACTGGTCGAGCTCATACGATTGGTCATTGGATGGGACTACACACTTGAGGAACTGAGGGCAACGGGTGAGAGAATCTTCACAATGATGCGTCTCTTCAATCTCAAGTTGGGGTATGATACCAAGAAAGAAACCTTGCCTGAGATCATCCTTCACCCACTGGAGGGACCGACCGAGGGACACGTCCCAGATGTTGAGGCACATCTTGACAAGTGGTACGAGTACAGAGGATGGGACAGAGCGAGCGGGCGGCCCCCACAAGAAAAACTGGATGAACTTGGTCTCTCAGAACTCAGTTAGAGAATGGGAGAACTCCCTGTGACCTTAGCGGCACAGGGAGGCGACTTGGACTAGAGCCCAGCAGTCGGAAGCTCGCTCAGAAGAAGCTTGAGAAAGTCGTAGAACTTCTTGACCGACTCTATGTTGACATGCTCATCCGGAGTGTGAGGATTGGTAATGGTCGGTCCCACCGAAACCATCTGCATGCCAGGTATGCGGGCACCGATTATGCCGCACTCAAGACCTGCATGTACAGCCTCCACACGAACCTCTCCATCGACGACACGATCGTACTGGTCTTTGACGAACTTCAAGAACGGGCTTGAGGGGTTGGGGGCCCAGCCAGGATAGGCGGGGTCAAGAGTGACCTTCCAACCGCCCAGACGACCAATGTCCGCAATGGAGCGTCGATATGCCTCAAGCTCTGCATCCACATTGCTCCGAGCCGACTCATGGAGGGTCATTGAAGAGTCTGTGGTCTTTATGATAGCAAGGTTGGTGGATGTCTCCACAAGGTCTGGCACTTGCGGAGAAAAGTTCTTGGGGCCATGAGGGAGCGAGTCGACCGTCCAGATGACAATCTTTGAGTTGGTTGAGTCTAGATGCTTCTGGCGCGACACCTCGCTGAAGGAAACTCTAATGTTTGGCTCCAAGACGCCCTTTGTCCCCTCCTTGCCATAGTAGTTGAGAATCGCATCACGTTCGCGATCGAGCCTGTCACGGATTGCAGCCATCTCATCACGTCTGATTCCAATGACAGCCGTGGACTCGCGGGGGATGGCGTTGTGCTTACTTCCACCTTCCCATGACGCAAGAACCAACTCGTGGTCATTCACGATGGATGATAGGAGGCGAGCAACGAGCTTGTGTGCATTGGCGCGATGCAGATGAATCTCTCCTCCGGAGTGGCCGCCTCTGAGACCGTCTACTGTGACTCTCAGAAACACAAGTTCAGCTGACGGCTCGACGTGCGAGAGATCACGGGTGAGTTCCACTTCTCCGCCACCTGCGGAGCCAATTGTGATCACTCCGAAGTCCTCCGAGTCCAAGTTCAACAGAAGTCGAGAACGAGGCTCGAACTTGTCAATGTCCAGTCCGAATGCACCAGTGAGTCCGGTCTCCTCATCCACAGTCAGGAGTATCTCCAAGGGACCATGTACCGCGCTCTCATCAACAAGAAGAGCAAGAGCCATTGCGACACCGATCCCATTGTCTGCACCAAGTGTGGTACCATCAGCCGTCACCCACTCCCCATTATCTTCAATCTGCACGGGGATGGACTCGTTGTCGAAGTCAAACCCCCCCGGCCGGTTGGTCTCGCATACCATGTCAAGATGACCCTGCAACATCACAGGTGGGCAGGACTCAAAACCGGGTGTGGGCGGGACCTTGAGAAGGATGTTTCCCACATCATCTTCGATCAACGTCACATCAAGATTATGAAGCTCTGTCTGTTTGGTCACCCAATCCTTGATGGCAGCACGAATCTTGCCTTCTTTCTTTGACTCGCGAGGAGTTGCCGCAAGAACGTGTTCGAAGATATCCCAGACGACTTTAGGCTCAAGTTTCTCGAGGACCACATTATTTTCCTCCATGCGTGGCGTCCGCCCAATCGTGTATAAGAGTTGTCAAGTTCGCAGAATTGCTCAACCAACTATCAAGATTGGCGTCAGGCGATTCAGTCCAATGCCCGAGATCAAGATTCGAACCGAAGACTCACGATGACCTATGTTGTTTCAACCGGATTGCTGATAGAACTACGATTAC
>JAGSHP010000145.1 GCA_029855925.1 Candidatus Thorarchaeota archaeon
GAAGAAGACGCACACCCCGAGTTGAATACGATCCTCTTCAAGACTGGGTTCCCAAGACGAACCTGGGGCGAATGGTCAAGGAAGGTCACATAAACTCTCTAGAAGAGATCTTCATGAACAACCTCCGCATTCGTGAGCCTGAGGTCGTTGATGTTCTCTTTCCTGACCTCCGCCAGGAAGTCGTTGACGTGAGCATGGTTCAGCGACAGTCGGACAGTGGTCAGCAGAAGAGTTTCCGGGTCACAGTCGTTGTCGGAAACGGCGAGGGTGTCATAGGTATTGGTATAGGAAAGGCACCTGAGTTTGTTCCTGCTGTTCGTGCCGCTGAGTCCCGCGCCAAACTCAATATCACCGTGTTCAGACGTGGTTGCGGTTCTTGGGAGTGTCGTTGCGGAGAACCACATAGCATTCCCTTCCAAGTCAGTGGACGTTCTGGTTCGGTGAAGGTGACTCTTCGTCCGGCGCCCAAGGGGACCGGGCTTGTGACTGCAGATGTGGGCAAGATCGTGCTCCGAATTGCAGGACTCAATGATGTCTGGTCAATAACCAAGGGTCGATCACGTACGTCATCTAACTTCGCAAAGGCTTTCGTGGATGCGCTATCAAAGACATACAAGATGCTTCCTCCACAGGAATGGACCACACCAGGAGTGTACGAGTAATGAGCACAGATGAGCCAGTAATCCTTGCAATTCGGCTTCGTGGAACTGTTAGCGTTCGTCCTCAGATTGAGGACACACTCAACAAGCTTCATCTTGTGAGACTTCATCATGCTGTGGTTCTGAAGCTCACGCCAAGTCTGCAGGGCATGATCACAAAGTCGAAGGACTATATCACATGGGGTGAGATTGATGCCGAGACTGCTGAGTTGCTACTTGTCAAACGAGGGCGACTACCAGGCGGTGAACGACTCACCGATGCGTATGTGAAGAAGCACTCAAGCTACAGCAGCATCAAGGCCTTTGCCAAGGCTCTTGCTGCGGGACAGGCGAGTGTTACAGATGTCGAAGGACTCAAGCCCGTATTTCGTCTCACACCCCCAACTGGCGGTTTCAAGGGCAAACGGAACCTACCCGTTGGCATGGGCGGAATCACTGGCTATAGAGGTAAGGGTATAAACGAACTTGCCAGTAAGATGATATGAACACAAGAGGTGTACTCACATGTCATGGGACGACCCGTTTGATGATTCCGATGATGACCCGCGAAAGGCCCTGCGTAAGTGGCTTGGGGACTTCTTTCCAGATGAGGTCTTCAGGAATCTTGAGGAAATGATGGACCAGCTCTTCCGAGAGATGGCAGAGGGTGCTGCATTCGACCCCAAACGCATTGATGAGTTAATGCGGTCACCAGACAACATAAGCCCCTTTGTCTTTGGATTCTCCGTCAAGGTCGGTCCTGATGGCAAGCCAGTGATCCAGCGATTTGGAAACAGACCTGCTCCAGATGGATTCAGGATGACGCCGGAGCTGGAGCCACTTGTTGACATAATTGAGGAAGATGATGAGATCATAGTGGTCGCTGAGCTACCTGGTGTTGAGCATGACCAGGTGAAGGTGAAGGTGAAGGGAAACAATCTGACGATTGATGTGACCAATCCTGAACGACCCTATCACAAGACCATCGAATTGCCAGCCAAAGTGAAGAAACAAGATGCCAAGTCCTCTATGAGGAATGGAGTGTTAGAAGTTCGCCTGAAAAAGGCATGATTGAGGAGTGACATCAGATGCAGAATCGAAGACCAAAACGAATCACCAAGCTGAGAGGCAGAAGGACCGCAGGGTACGGGCGTATCAAAGGGCATCGTGCCTCTGGGCAGCGTGGTGGAAAGGGCAACGCCGGATCAAAGAAACATCACTACATCAAGGTCATGATGGAGAACCCTCGGTACTTTGGTAAGTGGGGGTTCAAGCGTCCCGCAAAACTAGTCGAAGAAGTTCGAATCATGAATATCGGTGACATTGATCAGATGGTCGACCGACTTGTCGAACGTGGCATTGCAACCAAGAAGGGTGCAAGATACGTCGTTGATGTGGCAAAGCTGGGAGTTGACAAGATTCTCGGCGGTGGAAAGGTGAAGCACAAACTTGACCTGACCGGAGTCAAGTACATCAGTGAGAGTGCCAAGACCAAGGTGACCGAGGTCGGTGGCACACTGGACATCCCAGTAGCATAAACTCTTGTTCCTACTGTCTGAACAGATGGATAATTCTGTTCGGACAATCTCTCACTTTTTCTTGCAGTCTACTCGTGTTGTCAATTACATTTTTTAGGTCCATTACGGCACCACGAAGCGACCACTATCTTTAAAGGTTAAACCCTTCTCGAACCACAAAAAACCTGCAGGAGACATTGGGTCTTGCCATCTAAGTTTCTAAAAGCCCTGTCACCTCTCGTCAGAGTAATGCCTGAGGTCAAGGCACCTGAAAGAGAGGTCTCATTTCGAGAGAAAGTCATCTGGACACTTGTAGTTCTGATCATATTCCTGATCATGTCACACATGCCCCTCTATGGTGTCGATAAGACCGCTGGCACCGACTATCTCTGGGCCATGCGTGTCATTCTTGCCAGCACTAGAGGGACCCTCATGGAGCTCGGAATCGGGCCAATTGTCACTGCAGGTCTTGTTATGCAGCTCCTATCGGGTTCCAAAATCATAGACGTTGACTACAGTGATCCTGAGGACCGAGCCCTGTTCACCGGTGGTCAGAAAGTTCTTGCAATGTTGATGACCGCATTTCAGGCCATTGCCTACATTCTTGGTAATGCGTATGGTCAGCTGACTCCGAGTCAGTCAGTCTTGGTCTTCATACAGCTCTTTTCATCCGGAATAATTGTCATTCTCATGGATGAGCTCATTCAGAAGGGCTGGGGTCTTGGCTCCGGAGTTTCGCTATTCATCATGACCAATGTTGCTGGCCGTGTGATGTGGAACTCTTTCAACCTTCTTGAGCTTGAATCTGCGGCGCCTGACGGTTACACTGGTCCTGGTGGCACTAGGCTTCCGAAGGGTATCATTGCAGCAATTGTTGTCAACATTCTCCGCTGGTTTGGAGTTGGAGCACAGACAAATCCGGCAGTTGATGCTGCGTGGCTGTTCTTCAGAAATGGCATCGATCCCAGTATCTTTGCGTTGACTGTAACGTTTGGAATCTTCTTTGCGGTGCTCTGGATGGAGTCTGTCCGCGTAGAGATTCCCCTCCAATATGCCAAGTATCGTGGAATGAAGGCACGATATCCAATCAAACTGCTATATACGTCGAATATCCCTGTCATTCTTGCACAGGCTCTATATGCGAATATCCTCTTCTTTGGACAGATTGTCTATAACAGCTTGAACTCGGACCGGAGTAACCCCTTTCTGAACCTGTTAGGCACCTTCACGCAACAGGAAGGCAGTAGCAGAATGATTGCAGATGGAGGTCTCGCTCGCTATATCACTCCTCCGCAGGGACTAATGGTCTTCCAGCAGCCTGATGGAATATTGCACGTGATCATCTACGCTGCGCTCATGGTCCTCCTGTGTTGGGGCTTTAGCGTGATATGGGTGGACATCAGCGGAATTGCGCCTCGTGATGTTGCACGGCAGCTTCTCGGCTCCGGCTACATTGTGCCCGGGTTCAGAAGAAGCGAGAAGGTCCTCCAGCGACTACTTGACCGATACATTCCAATTGTCGCAGGTCTTGGTGGTTTCCTCATAGGCATTCTTGCTGCAATTGCAGATATCTTGGGTGCGCTTGCGAGTGGCACGGGTATCCTGCTGATGGTGTCCATCATCAAGCAATACTATGAGACCATCGCCAAGGAGCAGCTTGCCGAGATGGGCGGCGAAGGCGTTGCCGGTCTGCTCGGTATCATGTAGTATCCTTGGATACTATAAACGATCCTTCGGGGAATTCCCCGAAGGTCCCCGTCTATTTTTCTCTCCCGTGACTCTTGTGGACTTCAGGTGACGCCCGTAACATCAACGCTTCTTGTCCAGCATTTGCTGAATGTTTGAGAGGTGCCTTGACCGCTTTACCGCCTTAGGAGTGATCTCGAACACCTCACCTCTCTCAACAACATAGTGTGCGGTCTCAACCTCGGGAGTAAAGTGTCGTTTGATGTCCTCAATGACGTAATGAAGTTGGACGCAGTGCGGGCTGCCATCGACAGTGAGGGCTGTCACACGCTTGATATCAGAATACCTTATGATTGATGCAATCTTGAATCCTGCATGATTGACATGCATCTCCTCTAGGCATACATCAAGTACTGCCTGTCCGCCATCACGGTTTCGGAACTCTTCTACTATCTCAGGATAGCGAGACCTCATACAGCTACCAATCAGTAGTAGTAGTCCCGTTTCACGGAGTCGTCTGTCCCCCACATTTATTCTCATGAGTGCCTCTTCACAGTTGCATGCCATGCTCACCACTTCCGTCTTGGCGCACTGTCCTTCTCCTCGTCCTCTGACTGCCCCCAGCGGTCGATGAGTGGAGTCGCCACACGTGCTATCACATCTCCCTCGAAGACATAGGACATCTTTCTGATGCCAACAATTGCGCCTCCGTGGGGCGTTCTGACATCGGCTCGATCCTGAATCTGTCCAATGTTCTCATCGGGGTCGACAATCTCTCCAAGATTGACTGTTGGGATAAAGAAGCCCTCGGCGTCGACATTCACCTGTTGCAATGTGCCCATCAGCGTGCTTGACACCTCGATGCTATCTCCGTCAATGATCTCTTTCATTCGCAGAAGGTTAATCACTGCTTCTTTAACCTCCACCGCAGCCTGTGGATCGACCTCGCTTCTTCCTCCTCGCATCATGATACTTATCGCTGGCACTCCCTCATGGGAGGCCTCCACATCAAGGGCACCTCTCGTGCCCGAGCTTTGAACGACGAATGGGAGCGCGATCTGTGAAGCCAGATTTCTCACATGGATATAGTCCCTGTGTAGAGCAACAACGTGACTGACACATGAGAGGTCTCCAGTCTCCAGATGGATGACATACTGTGCCTGAAGCGCGCGCCTCCATATCTCCCATGCGGTTCTCTCAGTGACACTCCCCCTCTCATCCCCTGGGAACACGCTGTCAAGGTCCTTGGAGTCAAGTGGCGATACTTGGACCCCGAGTCGAAAGGGCAGTGGATTCGCGACCGGGAGGACAGTGACCGACCCATGAATCCGGTCCGTGTCCTGTAGATGCTTCATTATCAGATAGGCAGCATAGACATCAGTGGCCGAGACCCCATTCATGCCTGCAAGAATCAAGACGTTTGGCTTGTCCTCTCCGTATGTGTAGAATCCCAGCGTACTTCCGGTCTTCAGATCGATGTCTACAGCATCTACGCTCGGCTTGACCATATGCGGTTCCTCAACTTGTCCTTGACTTTAAATTGTCACAATTAGATATTAACCGCAGTATCACGTGAACCAGTCACTGAGGCAGTTATAGACGTAAATTCCTGTTCTGTAATCCCCGTTCAGGAGGGAGTCATGTCGCCCTATTGCATACGGACTGTCTATTCTGATGCAGGGATGCTCCACCTCACCATTACAGTGCTCTAGAAAGAGGTCAGGGTGCCCACATGCCTGAGGGTCTCCTATCCAGATGAGTGGAATCCCCTGCTCCACAATGGAGATTGTGTCCATTGAGAGGAACGGCTCCCAGCTGACAAGAACAACCGAGGGACTGTATTTTTCGACCGCATCAAGGGCTGAAATGGTCTCGATTTCCTTTGGAAACTCTATCTGATATCGCTCAGACTTGGCGTCAGTCGGAATGATGCGGTGATTCAATAATGGTGCGAGGAACTGTGTGAGTATGCCATCGCCGCTCATGATCTCCAGGATGGGACCGGCGTTGGTGGTCCGCTCAACTATCACGTTGAGAATCTCTGCCAGTTCGGCTACAAACTCCCTGCTAAAGACTTGGAAGATCCATCGCCCCCCAAGATTGCTCCCATTGTAGTATTTTTTCAACTCCCACGTGCGTTCGATGGTCTCAAGAATCTCCCTTATTTCGTCATAGGGCCTGAGTCTATCGTGGATGTCAATGAAGACGTCGCCAACAGTCATCCATGCAGGAATCATGGCTTCTCGGATTTTTTGCCCTTTATGATGCTATTGCCACTGGCAAGTTGATCTTGTCGGTTGCATTGGATGACCGATGTGAGTTCGCTTCATCATCGGACAACTCTTGACTAATCGTTGACTGTGATGGTCAGTAAACGCTGACTGAGAACTCCTGTGGAATCTCTCATATTGTGAAAAGGTCTATAAGGACGGATGTTCAGAACTGACCTCGAGAGTGAGCCAGGATGGATTGCGTTCTCGAATAGAACAAACTGTGTTTTCGAGTCCTTTATAGAGGACTCTGGTTTCGGCTCATTCGCAATTGAATCATCAATAGACTTAGAGGTCAGTGAAGTTGAGCGATACTGAGAGTGAATTCACAAAGATTGAGAAGAAATGGCAACGTCGCTGGGCCAAGGACAAGATCTTCGAGGCTGACCCAGACCCATCCCGTCCCAAGTTCTTCCTCACCGTGCCGTATCCCTATACCAACGGTGCGCTTCACATAGGTCATGGTCGAACCTATACTGTGGGTGACCTGATTGCCCGGTACAAACGGATGCGTGGATACAATGTTCTCTTTCCAATGGCTTCCCACATGACTGGAACGCCCATCCTAGGAATGGTGGAGCGGATTAAGGCGGGGGACAAGAAGGCCATTGAGCAGTACAAGAGAGACCTACGGCTATACTTGGATACAGAGGAGGAGGTGGACGCACAACTGGCAAAGTTCACTGACCCATGGACAACTGCTAAATTCTTTGCAAATGCCATCTCGGCAGACTTCAAGGCGCTCGGCTATAGTATAGACTGGCGGCGCAAATTCACCACCGGCGATAAGGAATACAATCAGTTTGTCAGCTGGCAATATCACAAGTTCAAAGACAAGGGCTACCTGAAACAGGGAGACTATCCACTACTATACTGTCCGAACTGCGGAAATCCCGTGGGCGAAGACGACCTGCTAGAAGGTGCCACGGCAAAGATCAAAGAGTTCACTGCCATCAAGTTCGGCTTCAAGGATGGATACATGGTCCCTGCCACACTGCGCCCTGAAACCATCTTTGGTGTCACAAACATGTGGATCAACCCAAAGGCAACATATGTCTGGGCGCGTGTCAACGGGGAGAAGTGGTTGATCTCAGAGGTTGCAGCGGAAAAGCTAAAGTTGCAGGCGAAAGAGGTCGAGATTCTGGAGAAGTTCCCTGGTTCAAGAGTGGTGGGTGAGAAGTTCACAGCTATTCATGATGAGACCATTGAGCTACCAATTCTCCCAGCAGACTTTGTGGACCCCAACAATGCCACCGGTGTAGTCTATTCAGTCCCGGCTCATGCACCATTCGATTACATTGCGCTCCGGGATCTCTGGGAGGACCCGTCCAGTCTGGAAGAGTACGGTATCTCCGCAGAGGAGGTTCGAGGAATCAAGATGATCAGTATGATTGACATTGAGGGGTACAGTGAATACCCCGCCAAGGATGCGGTCGAGAAACGAAACATCAAGTCGCAGGATGATGCAGAGGCACTCGAGGACGCGACACAAGAGATCTACAAGGCTGAGTTCTACGGCGGCATCATGAAGGATAATTGCGGTCAGTTCTCTGGTCGTCCTATCAAGGATGTCAAGGATGATGTGGTTGCATGGATGAAGTCAATCAATCGATGTGATGTGTTCTACGAGCCTGATCAGCGACCAGTAGTATGCAAATGTGGCACGGATGTTCAGGTCGGCGTCTTTGCAGGTCAGTGGTTCCTCGACTATCTGGCCCCTGGCTGGAAAGACCTCGCCAGAAAGGCCCTTGATGAGATGGCAATCGTGCCTGAACTGTTTAGAAATCTCTTTGAGGCCACGTTTGACTGGCTGACACAACGACCCTGCGCACGCAAGCGCGGTATAGGTACTCGTCTACCCTTTGACCCCGACTGGATCATAGAGTCGTTGTCCGACTCGACCATTTACATGGCATATTATACTATCAGCCACAAGATTCGCGTGCACAAGATAAAACCGAAGCAACTGACCCTTAGTTTCTTTGACTATGTATTTCTGGGTAAGGGGAAGCCCGAGACAGTGTCCGAGGAGACCGGGATTGATCCGGCAATCCTCAAGGACCTGCGGGGTGAGTTTCTCTACTGGTATCCCAACGACCAGCGACACACTGCACCCTCGCACATCACCAACCATCTGAGCTTTGCAATCTTCCATCATGTTGCCATCTTTCCAAAGAAGCACTGGCTGAAATGCATCAGCCTGAATGAGCACGTGATCATGGAGGGCAGGAAGATGAGCAAGTCAAAGGGGAACGTGATTCCGCTTGTCGAGATCCCTAGGAAATATGGTGCTGATGTCTACCGTACGTACGTCATCTCCGCGGCCGAGCCGGCAAGCCTCATGGACTGGCGAGAACGTGATGTGCCTGCTGTGAGAAACCGTCTGCGCCGATTCATGGAGATAATGAACAAGTACTCTCGTAAGGAGCCCCGTATCTATCGGAAGAAGGACAAGCCCTCGATGGCTACACGCTGGCTGCTATCGCGAGTCAATTCCATTGTACAAGAATGCACCACTGATCTGGATACCTTCAAACTTCGCGACTATGCCATCAACTCAATGACCGAGATGATTCGCATCATCAATAACTACCTGCGTCGAAAGGATGTTCCTAAGGCGGAACGTGAGGGTACTATGGCCTATGTCTGCGACCTCTGGGTCCGTCTAGTGGCCCCGATGACTCCTCACATCTCCGAGGAGTTTTGGTCAAAGATGAAGCGTGACGGCTACGTCTCTCTGGCACCATGGCCTAAGGCAAACAAGAGGCTCATAGACTCCGACATCGAACGTGCCTTTGATGTGGTCACTGCCACCATCTCAGACATCCGCGAGATTCTTGGTCTACTCAAAGACCAGCATCCGCACCATGCACATGTCTATGTGGCTCCGCAGTGGAAGTTCGATGCAATGGACGCAATTCGAAAGGCCGACGTGCCCCTGATTGCCGGTAATCTAATGAAAGTGGTCATGTCCAACCCCGAGTTCAAGAGGTACGGGAAGGATGTGCAGGCACTAGTGAAGAAGATAGTCAAGGCGAACGGGCTCTGGCCACATGCTACGAATGCTCGTGAGGAGTTGGAGGTGTTGCGGTCTTCTGCGGGCTACATACAGGACGAGCTGGGTGTGGAGATCATCGTCCACAGTGCAGATAGTCCTGATTATGATCCACAAAACAAGGCGCGTTTCGCACTTCCCGGTAGAGTGTCAATTTTTCTAGAATGAGCAGTCTAAATTGAAAACAATGTGTGAGAAGAGGTATGCTCAATCATACCTCTCCTCTGTTTCTTCTTTCTCGGAATATATGAGCGATTACTGACAAGCTTGTCTTCTTAGATTGGCAGATGGAGGAACGCAAAGAGGCCAATCATCTTTAGTCCCATGTATATCATCACAATGATGAATGCCCATTTCAGAGCCTTGGGATTGATCTTGTGTGCCGAGTGTGCACCGAGTTGAGCAAAGGGCACGCTTGTTCCGGCGAGCAGTATCCACTGCAGCAGGTTAACATAACCGATTGAGAACTCAGGCAGTCCCACCACGCCGAGGCCCAGAATCATGTAGCTTAATGCTCCACCGATTGCAGTGAAGATCATCATAGCAGTCGATGTACCTACAGCCTCATGCATCTGGAAGTTGAGGAAGATGACCATGATGGGAATGACAAGGACGCCTCCACCAATTCCAATGAGACCGGTGATGAATCCCAATATGATTCCCCAGAATACGTATGCTGCTGTGCTCTGACTTATCTCACCCTCAGTTCGAATTGGTTTGGCCGTGATCATCCTGACTGAACCAAGTAGAATTGCGGTTCCAAATATGAACGTCAAGACGTTGCCAGGGAGGTTGGATGCGACAAACGCTCCAAAGAACCCAGCGATCGCACCTACCACCCCCAGAGTGATTGCGGGTCTCCACATCACTACCTCTTTGGTATGATGTCGATATGCACCACTGAGAGCAGTGGGAAGGACTACAAGGAGGTTTGTTCCAAATGATACTCGTATCGCAATGGTAGGATCAATTCCCATGGCCAAGAGGATGTAGTACTGGACAGGGATCATAATGAAGCATCCACCAACACCCAATGCGCCGGAAACAATTCCTACTGCTGCTCCTGTTATCAACAGGGCAATCATGAAAATCGGATCCATTTTTGTCACCTACATTTCATAGGTCTCCGCGTTGTGCTCCATGTGCACCCACTGCAGAGGACCTGTC
>JAGSHP010000080.1 GCA_029855925.1 Candidatus Thorarchaeota archaeon
ATATGGTGGGGCTGCAGAAGAGCCGGAGCCTCCAAAGGGGGTCGATCCTGAGTGGTTGGTGATGCGAGTCACAGTACCTGTGATCAGAGAGGCAATGCTTCTCATTGATGAGGGGATTGCCACCAAGGAGGACATCGACAAGGCGATGAAGCTCGGTGCCAACTTTCCCAAGGGGCCCTTCGAGATGGCTGAGTCCATTGGCCTTGAAAAGGTCAAGGCTGAACTCGAAAAGCTGCACGCAGAGCTCGGCGACTGCTATAGCATTCCGCAGATGCTACAATAGTTCTAGTCATGGGCAGGTAGTACATCCTGCCCACTATGCTCTTTTTTTCTTCATGGCTGAAGTTTATTAGTCACATTGCATTTCGCATAGAGTATAGTCTCTGAGAGGTATTAAGATGCCAGAGTTTGAAACGATGCTATACGAGAAGGCGGGCTCATTCCTGTCGCCCGTCAAGAACGTAGCCCTGATCAAGTTCAACCGTATCGATGCATTGAACGCGATCAATGACCAATTCATCAAGGATCTGATCGCAGCCCTAGACGAGGCAGAGAAGGATCCTGATGTTCGCTCAGTAGTACTTGCCACTGCACATGAAAAGGTCTATTGTACTGGTGCAGATCTGAAAATGGCACAGGGGCTCCTTGGAAAACCTGATGAGGTTCGTGAACTCGTTGCAATGGGTCAAAAGGCGATTGACAAGATTGCCACCCTTAGTAAGCCGGTCATCGCCGCGATTCATGGCCTCTGTCTTGGTGGTGGTACTGAGATTGCCCTCGCCTGTGACATTCGTATCGCAGATGAGGAGGCAAAGATCGGTGCTCCTGAGGTGAGTCTTGGACTCATTCCTGCCTGGGGCGGTTGTGTCAGGCTACCGCGCATAGTTGGTCTTGGAAAGGCTATGGAGCTCGTACTGACTGGCGGTCAGATTTCAGCTCAAGAGGCACTTGAGATAGGACTTATCAACAAGGTGACAAAACCAGAGGAGCTCATCAGTCAGGCAATGTGGTACGGCGCCAAGTTTGGAGGCAATGCCCCAATTGCAATGAAGTATGCAAAGAAGGCGACTCATATGGCGTTCGAGGCATCATACGAGAAGAACCTCGAGTTCGAAGTTGATGCTGCCGTAGAGTGTTTTGGTACAAAGGACCTTGCTGAGGGTATCTCTGCAGTATTTGAGAAGCGCCGTGGCAAGTTCACGGGCGAGTAAGTTTCATGACGACCCCGAACCTCGGGGTCTCACCTCTTTTTCTCATTTTAATATTTACGACTTCGCTATAAAAAAGCGTCAAGCTTAAGACTAAGTTTGAGAATCAAAATCAAATCTGTACAACATCTGGGGACTATGCATCTTACCCAAAAGTTGGAAGACCCCAGGAGGAATGACAACATTGACAAGACGTGTAGCTGTTGTGGCTGGTGGCCATGCCAAGTTCGGAAAGCGATATGACGCAACCATGCGGGAATTATGCGCAGAGGCCTACAAGCCCATCTACGATGAAGGAATCACTCAGGATAAGATTGATGCGAGTGTACTGTCATATGCGGCATCGCAGTTCACAGGGCAAGGTGCTGGTTCTGCACTGATTGCTGATTATCTTGGTCTAGCAGACAAGCCCCATCTCCGTGTTGAATCGGCCTGTACCACTGGTACTGCCTCATTGCGTGCTGCATGGGGGATGGTCGCATCTGGACTGTATGATGTGATGCTTGTCTTGGGCGTGGAGCAGATGAATCGAGTCAGCTCGGCACGGGCGACCGAACTCATGGCTCAGGCAGGAGACATGCGCTGGGAGTACCCATTTGGAATCTCGTTTCCAGCATTCTATGCACTGATGGCATCAAGATACATGCATGAGTACAATCTCCCTCATGAAGTGCTCTCCATGATTGCAGTGAAGTCGCATCACTACGGCGCTCAGAATCCAAAGGCGCATCTTCCACGAGAGGTATCACTGGAGGAGGCTAACAACGCGGTACCAATCTGTCGGCCTCTGAACCTCTATGACTGTAGCCTCATCACGGATGGTGCCGCAGCTGTCGTAATTGCGGCTGAAGACCGGGTCAAAGAGTTCACCGACGAACCGATGTGGATCAAGGGAATTGGTGCTGGGGCATCAGAGATGATGATTCAAGACCGTTCCTCTCTCACCTCAATTCCTGGTGCAAAGCGTGCAGCCAAAGCCGCGTACAAGATGGCGGGGCTGGAACCCAAGGACATCGACATGGCGGAGGTACATGACTGCTTCACAATTGCAGAGCTCATTGCATACGAAGACCTAGGCTTTGCCGAGCCTGGAAAGGGTCGTGAGATTGTAGAGAACAAGGAGAACTACCACGATGGTCGGATACCCGTCAATGTTGACGGTGGTCTAAAGAGCAAGGGTCATCCACTCGGAGCCACTGGTGTCTCAATGACATACGAGATCCTGAACCAGATGAGGGGGACTGCTCAGAACCCATCACGACAGATTGACGATGTTCAATACGGTCTCGCCCATAACGTCGGGCAGTCCGGGCAGTTCGTCAACATATTCATCTTTGAGAGGGGTTGGTAATCGTGTCAGAAAAGGAACTATATCTAGGATATGCAACCGACAAGGTTGTCACTCCGTTCTTCAGGAAGTTCTTGGAGGCATTGGAGCAAGAGAAGCTGATGAAGAGTGTCTGCCCAAACTGTGGCACTGAGTTCTTGCCACCACGGCAACACTGTCAAAAGTGTTTGAGCGAGACCGAGCTCAAAGAGTTCACTGAGCGAGAGGCAAAGCTGTACTCGTACGTGATTGTCGACTTTCCACCAGAGAGTCTCGCATCACGGGCTCCATATGTCGTTGCGATTGGCGAGTTTCCATCAGGTCTTCGACTGACGGCGCACATAACCAATCTGACAAGCATGCCGGAGGTAGGGATGCCTCTCAAGTTGGCATTTGATAGAGTAGATGAGAAAAAGATCACATACAAGTGGCTCGTATAGTGGGGGCGATTGCCCTCCACTCTTTTTCTTTTGCAAGTCTAGCACTGATGAATGGCGAATTGGGGCTGGACGTAGTCTGAAAAGCGAGTGTTCGATTTTTCCAGTACGCTGGCAACCTTCGTGAACAGTGCCACCTGCTTCATTGTCTCATGGAACAGCATGGCCGCCTCACGATCATTGCAATGTTTCAGTCTGCCCAATGCATCGTCTATTACTTCTAGGATGTCAAGAATCCTTCTCTTTCCCTCATTGCGCCTGTAGTCCGAGAACACGACATACTCCGGTCCCTTGTCGCACCACGATTTGAGAAAACGTTCCTGTTCGGACACTATAGTTCTGAACTCATAGGTACCAATGAGTGATTTCTTCATTGCCTGAAGTGAACTCTGCCATATTGTCTTTCTGTCTATTGGGGTCATGGCTTACACCCATTGTTCTCCCGGAAACGATAGAACCAATGTAAAACAAACAGGCAAATAAATCTAGGGATAAAATTGGCTGTCTGGCGCGTGCGAACGGTTTTTGTACTGAAGAGTGCGGTCTTGACCCACATTGACCGCCATTGACTATCCTATTCACATTGAGATCAAGCCCCGCATACATCTCATTCGAGGCGAGAATCGTTCTCGATTCCCGAGCTCTAATAGCATTCTCGTTGATGATGAGATTCTCACTCTGATAGATGCCGGAGCTCCGCTCTCTCATATTGAGACCACTCTACGTGATCTTGGTCACGTCCTCAAAGACATCGACCGAATCATTCTCACGCATTTTCACTTTGACCACAAGGGAAATGCGAATCGTATCTGGGACGTGGCGAAGTGTGAGGTCCTAGCTCATCCCTCCGGCGAGTCCGGAATCAGGTCTTATGCTGGTTTCATTGAGAACTACGGTCTGCAGGGTCATAGGTATTGGACAGACTGGGAGCAGTTCTTCAGGAGTCACATCCCTCATATCCTTGAGGACTATGAGGTGACGGGGCATTTCCATGACGGGCAGTCAATCTCCTGTGGCGAGGTGGAACTCATACCCATCCATGCTCCTGGTCACTCCAAGGACCACACATGTTTTGGTCTCAACGGTTTCGATACAATCTTTCTGGTTGACATTGACCTGACCAAGTTTGGTCCGTGGTATGGTACCGCCGTAAGTGACATTGACGACTTCGAGAAGTCCATTCAGAGAATCATCGACCTTGAACCACAGACTGGTATCAGCAGTCACCTCCTCGATCCCGTCAGTGACAGTCTGATTCCGCGACTTCGAAACTACCTTGCCACCTTTGACGCACGTGACCAACGAATCATCGAGGAGGTTCAGAATGGTGTCGATTCGATTGAGCGACTGGCTCAGTCGAACATCATCTATCCGCGTTTCCCGCACAATCTCTACGTCATGTTTGAAGAGTTGATGATTAGAATGCATGTTGACCGACTCGTAAAGAGGGGCGTACTGGTCTGGAATGGGGACCGCATTGAAGTCTTGGACAAATAGAATGTGAAGACCGGGGGCGCTTCCCGGTCTTGCAAGAATGACTGGTCTATTTATGCTTGAAATGCGCCTCTCTCTTGTTGAGGAATGCATCGACGCCCTCTTTCATGTCCTCTGTGTCAAAGACCTCACAGAAGACATCCACCTCGAATTCCAAGGACTCCTTCAGTGGTAGTTGCCATGCATTGTTGAGGGACTGCTTTGCCACCCTGACTGCGACACCAGGTTTGAGTGCGAGTTTCTTTGCGAGCGCCATTGCTCCATCTCGCAGTGCCTCCACCGATTCAAAGACCTTATTGACGAGTCCGATCTCGTGGGCCTCTCCGGCCGTGATCTGGTCCCCTGTATACACAAGCTCCTTGGCCATCCCTAGTCCAACTAGACGTGGGAGTCGAACAGTGCCACCAAAGCCTGGGATGATTCCAAGATTGATCTCCGGCTGTCCAAATCTTGCGTTCGCTGAGGCATAGCGAATGTCGCATGCCATGGCAATCTCACATCCGCCACCCAGTGCGAAACCGTTCACCGCAGCGATGACTGGCTTGCTCATCGACTCGATATATGTGCAGAGTGCTTGGCCATTTTCAGCCAACGGTCTCACGCTCTTAGAGTCCTTCCCCTCGAACTCAGAGATGTCCGCTCCTGCGCCAAAGGCCTTCTCGCCTGCGCCTGTGAGGATGACAACTCTCACAGCATCATCGTCTTCAGCCTGTTTGAAGAACTCCCTGAGTCTCTCAACAACCGCAATATTGAGCGCGTTGTACTTCTTGGGGCGATTGATCGTTATAGTGGCTACTCCGTCACTTACCGTATACAGAACGTCTTCCTCAGACATCGTTACTCCTCATCGATGTTTACTTGCGAGCACTGCAACTCTGTGTAATAAGGTCTTCTAACAATCATGGTAGCATTATTATCATGCGGAGTTCACTGCGATTAATGGTGCGTGAATTGAGCCAACGAATATTCGCGGTGTTTGACATAGGAACGACTGGTGCCCGAGCCAGTCTTGTTGATGAGGAAGGGCGAGAGCTTTCCCGAGAGTATGAGGAGTACCCACAAAAGTCCCGTGATCTCAAGACTCATGAGCAACTGGCTGACACTTACTGGCGAACTGCTTGCAATGTGATGCAGAGGGCTCTCTCTGATGTTTCCAGAGGTGCAGAGTCAGTGCTGGCATGTGTAGTCGCCACGACCCGTGACTGCATAACACCCGTTGACAAGGACGGTGCCCCTCTCGCACCCACCGTGACTTGGGTCGACAATCGCTCGACCGAACGAGCCAAAGAGATGGCGGAAGACATTGGTCCCCGGAAGAGCGTCAACAAGATCATGTGGTTTGCAGATAATCGCCCCGATATCTTCAAGCAGGCGTACAAGTTCATCACACTGGATGCGTTCATAAACTTCCGGCTCTGTGGCGCCATGGTGACCGAGCCGGCAAATGCAAGATTTGGACCATTCGACCATGAGACCCTCAACTGGTCCGACGAGCTCTGTGAGAAGACAGGGATTCCTCGTGACAAGCTCGCTGAGATAGTTGTTCCCGGAAAGGTGATTGGGGAGATCAGTTCCGAGGCAGCCAAGCATACCGGGCTTCGTAGAGGCACACCCGTGGTCATGGGGAGTGGTGACCAGCAGTGTTCAGCGTTGGGCACGGGCACAATTCGGTCGGGTGTCATCAAAGCGACAACCGGTACTGGAACCTTTGTGATAACCCATACGGATGAATACTTTGAAGACCCGTATGTCTTGTTCAGTAATCCTGCTGCAATCCCTGACAAGTGGATTCTGGAAGGCGTAATCCCTGGGACGGGGTTGGCCTACAAGTGGTTCCGTGATCAGTACTGTGACCGTGAGCTTGCACTTGCTGCGGAGACCAATCGTGATGTCTATGAGATCATCGAGAGCTCTGCGAGTTCTATACCTGCAGGCAGTGATGGTCTTGTAATATTCCCATTCATGGCATACAACAAGGGCATCTTCTATAATCTAGGTTTTGGACATACGAAGGCGCATGTCGCGCGAGCCATCATGGAGGCAAATGGCTATGGCATCCAGATGTACGTGCAGATGATGGAGGGCATGCTTGACACAGAGTTTCCAGAGATAATCATTGATGGTGGCGGTGCTAACTCTCCTCTCTGGCGGCAGATTATTGCTGACTGTACAAACAAACCTGTTGTCCTCCCCCGAAGTCGTGATGCCACGGTCATTGGTGCCGCAATTCTTGCCGCAATTGGAATGGGTGTTTATGGGTCGTTCGAAGAGGCTGTGGATAATATGGTTCACATGGAAGAACGTCGACAACCCATCCCCGAGAATGTGGCAGTCTATGAAAAACAGTACGCGGTCTTTAACAAGTTAATGATCGCAGAGATGTCCGATCTAATCTCTCTCACGTCCTAGCCACTTCAGTCGATGACCGCAAACAGTTGGAGCTGAGAGGTTGAGACTCAACCTCTCTGATCGCATAATAGTTCAGTATTACTGGCTCTGCTTACTCTCTTCCCAGAATCGCCCAAGAAGCACCATTGCAAGAACAAGTTCCGAGCCATTTAGTCTCTGCGCAATGAACTCGATAGATTCGCTCACCGTG
>JAGSHP010000373.1 GCA_029855925.1 Candidatus Thorarchaeota archaeon
CTGCTCACCTCCGATGCAGAGCTGTTTCGACGCGCCCAAGAACGGGGCATCGAGTCCATGCTTGTTCGGGGCGATGTGGACACCGAGGTGGCTAGCGTGTTTCGCAAATACAAGTTATCACCGTTGATTGACCCAAATCGGTCCAGATGTTCAAAGTGCAATGGCGAGCTGAAGCATCTCGTTGGACAAGAGAAGGAGTTGATCAAAGAGTTGGTCCATGACCAGACGTATCAGCACTATGATGAATTCTGGTTGTGCACGAACTGTCAAAGTGTGTTCTTTCAGGGCGGTCAATGGCAGAACATGGTCAACTACATGAAACGCGTTGCGAAATTGATGAATTCGTCAATTGATAAGGAACAGTCCTAGTCGCTTGATTCCTCGCGTACCGAGATATCGAACTCGAAGGGAATGCAGTCCTTTATCGTGCGATAGAGATGACAGTACTCGGTCATCAGCTCTGCACAACGTTTGCCAACGTCAAGTTCATCCTGCCCCACTACGACCTCGCCAGTCACCTTGATGCCAGTTATCATGTAGCCCTGCCCATCAAACTTCACATCTGTGACCGCCTCCAGATGCAGTGAGATGAGATCCATCTCAAACCTCCGTTGAAAATCAAGGAACGTGTCGTTTAGGCAACCAAGTACTGCGGTTGTGAACAGTTCATCAGGACAGACACCATTGCCATGGCCCTGATACGTCTTTGGGGTATCGAGCTTCAGCGAGTGACCTTCGCCGGTCTTCGCGGTGGCCCCTGTTGCTCCATCCCAGTCGGTCTGTGATCGGTACTGCGAAAACTCTGGATATTTTGTCTTCAACCGCATTTTGGTTCACAACAATCGTGCAGGTGACCTGTCAATTAAGAACTTTGGTCCGACAATGCACCTAGGAAGCAATTTAAACGGAATATGGACAAGCATCGCGAGTGAGCCCATTGACTCGAAAGATGAAGGCCGCCCTGTACTACGGAATTGGCGATGTCAGATACGAAGAAACCGATGTTCCGGAGATTGGACCAGGAGAACTTCTCATCAAGGTGGGAACGGCTCTCACCTGTGGAACGGATATTAAGACGTACAAGAGAGGGCATCCACTTCTAATCAGACAGACACCAGCCCCCTTTGGCCACGAGTATGCAGGAACAGTCGAAGAGGTCGGGGAGGGGGTCAAGCGATTTGAACCGGGGATGCGAGTAGTAGCAACTAACTCAGCACCATGTGGGCACTGCTTCTTCTGCAAGCGTGGCAAGCCTAACCTCTGTCCAAGCCTGAAGGAGAACTTGGTCAACGGGGCCTTTGCGGAGTACATCCGGGTCCCAGCGCCAGTGGTGGAGTGGAACACACATCAGATCCCGGACACCTTGTCCTTTAGAGATGCTGCCCTCACAGAACCTCTTGCCTGCGTTGTTCATGGAATCCAAGAGTCAGGAATTGAGCTTGGGGACACTGTTGCCATAATTGGAGCCGGGCCCATCGGGCAGATGATGATCATGCTTGCAAAGAAAGCGGGTGCCTCTACAGTCATTGCGTCAGACCTTGCAGAGCTGAGGCGAAACATGGCTGCAAAGGCAGGAGCGGACGTGGTGATTGACCCAACTCAGGAGGACCCCGTACAACGGGTGAAAGAGGAGACAATGGGTTACGGCGCAGATGTTGTGATTGAGGCAGTGGGACTTCCAGCCACATGGTCACAGGCAGTCGACATGACTCGAGATGCAGGAACCACGGTGCTCTTTGGCGGTGCAGCATCCGGAACCAAGTTCGAAGTCGATACTGTCAGATTTCATTATGGTCAACTGACGCTCAAGGGCGTCTTCCACCTCACTCCAAAGCATGTGGAACAGGCACTGAAGCTCATCATTGCTGGCGATGTCGACCCAGACATATTGATATCCCATGAGATGCCTCTGTCCAAGATCAAGCAGGCACTGGACATGATGGCGAAAGGTGAGAGTATGAAGATTGCCATCAAACCTTGACCTAGCGGGACGCATAGTGATGAATGACGAGAAGAGCTATCGAAGGCTACGGATGCATGACAACGAGTCCACACTCCTGAACCTACTCGCTCAACTTGACCAGAAGTATCCAAGACTCGTAATCGTTGTTGAGGGCATCCGTGATGAGAACGTCCTCAGGAACGCCGGGGTGGGGGCTGAGATTCTGCGGATCCACACAGGAGAGAGCATTGCGTCCGTCGTCCGAGAGATTGTAAAGAGATTCCGAAA
>JAGSHP010000169.1 GCA_029855925.1 Candidatus Thorarchaeota archaeon
ATGATATCTTTGGCATCTGATACTGCATATCGAGTCGCATCCAACATTGAAATTGGGTCAACCAACACAATCAAGATTGTAGCGGACGAAGGCACCTTCTTCGTCAGTGAGTTTCTCGTGAACGACAGAAGATTCAGAATAGGTGCCATCATGAAGAAGGGAACGTTCAGGGAAATTATCAGAAAGGGCAGACGATTCTTCTGGAGAAAGACGATGACTGAAGAAGACCTCTTTCGAGAGGCGGCTGAGAAGGCAAGGATGATTCTGGAGGATTAAGACGAAAACTAGGAGAGGTGGTATACTATTGACGTTCAAACTAGTCGAACTTGAAACGATTCTTAGAAACTTGATTCAGAACTGTGACCTCGAAGCCATTGCGATTGTAAGCAATAAGGGGCAGATGGTGTGCTCGTTGATACCAACTAGCACAGACGAGAAAGCAATTTCCGCCATGGCGGCTTCACTTCAGTCAGTTGCTCAGAAGGTGACCATGGAGCTCGATGCGGGTCCTCCAGAGATCATGATTATTGACGGGTCTGAAAAGACGATTATCATAGTGGGAATCGAACGTGCAATTCTCATTGGAACGACAGGTATTGACGCAGGCATTTCTCTGATTCGTTTCGAGATTGCGCAGGCAAGAGATGATATTAAAAGCGTACTCTTCGGATAGAACAAGTACCTTAAACCAATTCTCTCAGAAAATGTGAGAGTGAACAGCGAGTGTGTTCATAGCCACATGACTACCATGAAACCATTTACTGTCACAGCCCCGGGGCGGGTCTGTATATTTGGAGAGCATAGTGATTATCTGGGACTCGATGTCATTCCTGCAGCAATCAATTTGGCAATCACTATTCATGTAGAACCTGCTGAATCCAATCTGATAGTCGTAAGATATACTGATCTAAATGTGGAGGATGCATTCGAGATCGGGGAACCACTAGAATACAAGAGCAACAGAGATTATGTTCGTGCCGCGTTCAATGTCATGAGGTCAATTGGAGTCACACCGTGTTGTGGTGCGAAGATCACCATCACAGGGGACATCCCGGTCAGTGCGGGGCTCTCAAGCTCCTCCGCGCTCACTGTCGCCTCGACAATGATGGCGGCTCACATGGGACACAGTAGACTAGACAAGAGAACGACTGTGGAACTCGCATATCGTGCGGAGGTCCAAGAATTCAATGAGGGCGGAGGAAATCAGGACCATATCGCCTCCGTCTATGGAGGGGTCATCCATTTGGATAGTGGGCGACAAGAGGTGACACCACTTCCTGCTCAATTGGATGGACTTGTGATTGGTGATTCGGGAGAGAAAAAGAGGGACACAGTGGGCGACCTGAAACGTATCCGTACCATTGTGGAGGGGGGATATAGTGCTCTCAAGGAGGCAATAGAGTGCTTTGACCAGCGGACGACACCACTGGCAACCGTAATGGAACATCTGGAGTCCATACCTGAGAGAAATAGAAGAATGACACTCGCAACCCTCCAGAACAGGGAACTCACAACACGAGCTCTGGCACTGCTGCGTTCACCAGCCCCAAGTCCCGTAATTCTTGGGCGGATGATAGAGGAACATCACGCCATCCTGAGAGATGGTCTTGAGCGATCCACACCAAAGATAGAGTCGATGATAGAGGCCGCAAATCAAGCTGGTGCATTGGGCTGCAAGATGAATGGCAGTGGGGGCGGCGGCACCATGCTGGCATATGCCCCGGGAAATGAAGATGCCGTAATGAATGCAATCAGAGAGGCTGGAGGAACACCGTACAAGGTGTCCATTGGAACGGGGGCCTCTCTGACTGTCAAGTAGGCAGGTACTACCTGCTCTCTGCCAGTTCCTTCAACCGTGCTTCGACAAGTTCAAGGATCTCGCTCTTCAGACGGCGCCCATCAGTCAGAATCCGATCAATCTCTGCGGTCGTCTCTTTCACAAATTCTTCATCACGGACGTTGCCCAGATTGATTCGCACATTCAAGGCTGCGCCTTCAATTGCAGCCATGAGTGCGTGAGCAGACACCCCAGCATCCGTGACCGCGTTTATGTTGCCCTTCTCAGCAGCAACCAGAGCGTGAGTGAGCGCATCCAAAGAGTGGCGCATGGTCTTCAGCGGAACCTCAGCAGCGCCCTTGGCTGCCTCATTCAGTGCTGCCTCTTTGGCCTTCTTCTCATCAGGGGTTTCCTCAGGCATCTTGTATGCAGCAAGGAGCTTGTCAAAGGCTGCCGAGTCCTCCTCAACAAGACCCATTAGTACGCCACGGTCGTATTCGGCTGCATGCCTGTGCTTGATCATCTCTTCCTTTATCGCTGCAAACTTTCGCCCTGACAGCGAGAGTCCAGTCACCATGCAGGTGAGGGCTGCCCCATATGACCCCATGAGTGCAGCCACGCTTCCACCTCCAGGGGTTGGACGGGCACGTCGAACCTGATTGCCAAACTCGATAAGGGACATCTCAGTAAATGATTTCTCCGTCGGATCAGTACCACCACCCAGATAGTAGAGGTCAAGAATCATTGACTCGTCGAGCTTCTCGGGTTGTACGTAGTAACGAAAGGCATCAAGTATTGCAAAGAGAGGAATCATTCCCACAATCTCGGTCTCCACTACAGTGGCACCGAACCTACGTGCCTCGTTCCTGACAACCTCCAGAACCTGATGTATCTTTGTTCGACTCGGGTGTGTGAGATTCATTGATACCTGAACCATCCCCTTGTCAGGGAGGTCGAGACCCATCCCTTGTACGTAGACAAAACCACCACTTGTTGCGCGCACAGCATCAGCACATGCCTGCGCGACTCGAACATCGGTTGTGTTAAGATTAGCATTGAATGCGATGAGGAAGTTGCGAGCGCCAGTGGCAGTGCATCCTGCCGTGGGATGAATCTTCTTTGGTCCATAGTCAGGGTCCTTGTCCGGGTCGGTCCCTATCAACTCGCGAAGACCCTCAAACTCGCCAGCACGAATGTTTGGGAGATCAACCCGATCGGGACGGGTCGCGGACTTTGCATAGAGATAGACGGGAATATTGAACTTGGAGGAGTATTCCTCGGCGAACTCCTTGGAGAGCTCGATGCACTCCCCAATGGTCACGCCATGAAGCGGAATGAATGGGACAACATCCACAGCGCCCATTCGTGGATGAGCGCCCTGATGCTTGTTGAGGTCGATCTTTTCAATGGCCACCTCGGCAGCGCGCAGTGCAGCCTCCTTCACCTTTTGTGGTTCCCCAATGAAGGTGAACACCGACCGGTTGTGGTCAGGGTCATGTTCAACATCAAGGAGACGAACACCCTCAACGCTCTTCACGGCGTCAGCAATTGCATCGATCACGTCTTTTCTACGGCCCTCTGAGAAGTTCGGGACACATTCGACTATCTTCAAGTGGTCTCACCAAGGGCGCACCAGCCGTTTCTCTTGAAAAGCATTTGGGATTACGAAATAATTGATCTCTCAACTCACAAACAGACCGTAGCCAATTGCATCAGATGTGAGTATATTTGTCCGCGCCATCTGGAACGAATAGGCTGCAAGAACATTCTTGAGCAACATTGCAATGGTCATGGGTCCAACGCCGCCCGGTACGGGAGTGATGAACAACACCTTGCACTTGAGAGCATCAAAGTCGCAGTCACCAAAAGGGCTTGCCACATCGATGACTATGGCACCATCCTTGACCATGTCCGCAGTGATAAAATAGGGGTCATCCGCAGACTTTCGACGACCCACTGCACTGATGAGAATATCAGCTTGACGAGTTATTGCGGGGAGATCTTTTGTGTGAGAGTGGGCGACAGTGACCGTGATATCACGATTCAGAAGAAGCATAATGAGAGGCTTTCCAACTATGGTGGAACGGTTGACAATCACTGCGTGCATTCCCGCAAGTTCGACCCCCAGATGGTCCAGCATGGTCACGATGCCCTGAGGAGTGGCGGCACTGAGCATCTCACCACCATAGAAGAGCCGATAGATGTTACGAGGGGAGAAACCATCAACGTCCTTGTCGGGATTGATGGCACTGATTATCGTCTCTTCATCGATGTGTTTGGGAAGAGGAAGTTGTACGAGTATCCCGTGTACATTCGGATCATAGTTTAGTCGCCGGATGAGGTTCAGTAGCTCGTCTTGTGAGGTGTCCTCTGGGAGGTTGTACCCCTCAGAGGCAATGCCCACTCGCTTGCATGCCTTGTGCTTCATGCGGACGTACATCTGAGATGCTGGATTGTAACCGACGATGACAGTCACAAGCTTTGGAGGTATTCCGTGAAGCTCGGTGAGCCGGGCGACCTCCATGGCTACGACCTTTCGAATCTTTTTCGCAAGGGCCTTGCCATTGATGACATGGTCCTCGCAGTAGTCTTCTGACTTTAGATCCAGCAGAGCCATGGTACCACCATCCTAGAACACTCCATTAATGGTCCCATCATCATCAAGTGACATTCCAAAAGCCGACGGTTCCTTGGGCAGTCCCGGCATGAGATTCACATCGCCCATATAGACGATGACAAACCCTGCACCAGCACTGACATCAAGGTCCCTGACAAAGACCTCAAAACCGCTTGGACGACCCAAGAGCCTTGGATTGTCGGAGAGACTGTACTGTGTCTTAGCCACACAGATTGGAAGCTTGCCATATCCTCGTTTCTCCAAGGACCGAATCTTTCGCTTCACCCCATCGCCGTAGCTGACACCATCAGCACCATAGACCTTTGTCGCGACCTTCTCGATCTTGGTGGCAAGGTCGTCTTCCAAGTCATATGTATACTTCAGGTCGGCCTTATTGCTCTCGAGCGATTTGATGACGGCTGAGGCCAGGTCGAGTGCACCATCGCCACCCTTGGCATAGACCTCGGAGACCCCCATGCTCCAGCCATGCTCGGAACAGAACGCACGGACGGTCTCAATC
>JAGSHP010000108.1 GCA_029855925.1 Candidatus Thorarchaeota archaeon
GTGCCGCTGACCGACCTCCAAAGAGGCAAGACGTACGAGATTGTATTGACGAACCTTCAGGGATACTACAGATATCGCATGGGTGATGTGGTGACCATAATTGACACCGATCCCGTCACGGTGAGGGGCGTCTCACGAAGGGGAAATGTTGTCAATCTGTCAGGCGAGAAGATCTCTGCTGCCCATGTCAGCAGAGCGATGACTGCCGCCTGCATCAAGACAAACGCGGAGGTCATGGACTACACAGTCTATGGAACAGTAGAGAACGGCATCGGTCACTATGTAGTGCTTGCCATGTTTCATAACCACGATCTCGTCAATGCCGACGAGTTCCTGCTATCCTTTGAGGAAGCCATGAAGAGCATCAATGAGGAGTTCAGAGTTGTCAGGGAGACTGGTGCACTTGGACCCACAGTCCTCAGAACCATCGATAGCTCGATCTATGAGAAACTCGTGAAGCAGCGACACCACCAGAGCAAGCCAATGCCACTCACAACGGATGCCAAGGTTCAGAATCTCCTCGAGTCATAAGATGGCACACGAATATCCACCATAGATCCGAACAGCTCCGAGTCGAACTCACACGATAGACGGTGCCGCAAGCAGCGAGAGCCAAGGCAGTTAGGAAATGGCCGAGGATGTCAATGAAACTGGCGCCTCGCCGTCAGGAGCTCTGCTCTGGAGCAGGGGAACTACAAATGCAAGTGCGGCAATGATCGTCCCTGCTGCATTTAGAATGTCTGAGAGAATCGAGATTCCCAGTTTGAGAAGGGGCACTCGCAGTATCTGACTCGTCAGAATTATGAGAAGCGACACGAGCATGAAGTCACTCCGGACCTCCTCTAGACGTCCGGTGCGCCAGGTAATCGCGAACGTGCCAATGAACCCAAGCATGATAGCGATCATAATGGGAATGAGAAGCCCCATCAATATCTCAACCGTAGGAGCCAGAAGAAGCACAGTGAACCAATAGGATAGAACACCAAGCACGACCCTATTATGATACTTCTTGAATCTGAATGCCCATATGTTGAGAAGACCTGGAATAATCGGGAGCACTACGAGCCCTATGACGACCGAGCGAATCCTCAGTGACTCAAGTGTATTTGGTAGAATGCCAGAGGTGATGAGGGTCTGTAACAGAGTGTTCGTGCTCTGAAACACAAGTGAAACACCAAACATGAGAGACAGATCTGTGGGAAGACGTCGGGGATTTGTGCGCCAGATGTGTATCAGGTAGAGTGCTGCAATCATACTAATCGCGCTTGCAAACACTCCAATCGTCAGGGTCAGTTCGGACGGCAGCTGCATGGAATCTACACCACGAGTACATTCCTGACCAGGTAATATAAGAACCACAGAAGACAATTCGGCGGCGCAACATCATAGATGATAAAATGATTCAAATAGTGCGAGGTCAAATGGGCCGTAGACTCCCTGAAGAGGAACTGGTAGGTGACTCGACGAGGGACGCAATTTCCGAGGGCTCCCAATGGTCAGAATCGCGCACATCTCTGATTCGCATCTTGGAGCAGCAATGTTCCAGCTTGTTGAGAGAAAAGAAGATATGCGAAAATGCTTTCGGCAGGCTGTGGAAAAGGCGATCTCTTACGAACCTGATATCCTCGTTCATACAGGAGACCTGTTCGATAGTCATGAACCATCGCCCGAAGATCTGCAGACTGCAATTGCATTGTTCAAGAAAGTCAAGGATGCCGGAATCAGAGCCTTTGTTGTTCAGGGGAATCATGACCTCGTAGGAAGGAGATGGGCAGTTAGCCCAGTTGTGAGCCTTGAGCGTGCAGGACTGGCATATACTACAATTGATAGTCAGTACAGAGCACTCAGAGTAAATGTTGATGGTAGTAAGGTAGTGCTCCACCTCGTTTCGTGGGGGCCGGAGAAGACTACAAGAAGGCTCATCAGTGAGGCTCGACCGAATGGAGATATCAATCTGCTGTTTGCGCACACACTGCCCATCAGATGGGAGGAGTCTCCTCTGGGATTCAACTATATTGGAGAGGGGCACGGACACAATTTCCGATTGGATAAGGAACTGGGAATAGGAAGACCCGGTTCGACTGCAATTGTCGAGTGGCGAAGAGAGGTCGGATATGGTCGAACCCGGAAGCTCATCGTGATTGATGTCTCAAAGGATGGCGAGAATGTCTACACGACGGAGAAATTGGAGGATGTAAGAGAGTTCAACATATCGAAGATCGACATCACGGGTCACTCTGGAGAAGAGGCTCACCAGTATCTGAGAGATAAGATTGCCAAGATATCGTTCAAGTCGAATGGCGGCATTGCAATAGTGCAGGTGGTCGGAACAATTGATTCCGAGACTGATGAGGCTATAAAGCGTGAGGAACTCATCGCACTTGGAGAGAAGGACCAGAACACCCTCATCTCGTTCTTGGAACCGAACTGGGATGTCCTTGGAGCCAGGCCCTTCAAGCTCACCAAGCCGCTGGATGTCGAGACATCGGTCAAGGAATACGTCGAACAGTCAAATCAGGGAAATCCTGAGGAGTTTCTAGAGATACTCAAACCGTTGATCAAGAAGAGGTGAGAGGCATGCTGAGGAGATTAGTGCTTGAGAACTTCAGAGTCTTCGCCAGTCAGGAGATTGACTTTACTGACGGCGTGACAGCGATAGTTGGACCGAATGGCTCAGGAAAGACCACGATTCTCGAGGCCATAGAGTTCGCCCTCTTCAGGAAGACAAAGAGAAAGGAGAAGAATCTGACTTTACAAGAGATAATCAGACATGGCGGCAAGAAGGCACGTGTCGCTCTGACCTTTGTAGCGCCATTGAACAACAGGACCTACACCGTGACAAGAACTATTTATAAAAATAAGACCGAGGCAGTACTTCGCGATGAGACCGCGGGCGAGGAGGTTGCTTCATCAATAACACAGGTCGACAATGAGATCGTCAAGCTGCTTGGAATGGACAGGGACGCCTTTGCAGCACTGACCTATGTGAGACAGGGTGATATCGACAGACTCTCAAGATTGCCTCCAAGGAAGAAGCGCGAGACCTTGCAAGACATGATGGGCTTGGGTGTATACAAGGATGTTGACAAGAGAACACGAGAGAGGATTCGGGAGCTGCAGAAGGATCTTGACCGGATATCGA
>JAGSHP010000451.1 GCA_029855925.1 Candidatus Thorarchaeota archaeon
AGTGTAATTGGCCTGACATTGTGTTCTACTATGGCCCTGTCGGAGCTCTCGACCGTGTAGGTCAATGTGAGATTACTCATCGCCTGTCTAGTTGTGTTGTGAAGTAGAATTGTGAACGCAGCCTGGTCTCCAGCTATCACCGCCTCTGAACTTGGGATGATCTCTAGTTCCAGTCCCTTCCACCAACAGAGCCAAGTTGGTAGGTTGGGCGTGCCCTCGAGTGGGTCGTACAGCCAATTGGTGCAACACGCTCTGGTGATGTCAGCCAGGTTGCGAAGCAAGACGACCATATTGAGGTCCGATTTTGCATACACCTCAAGCTGGAATTCCGCTCCGGTGGTCCGCGGTCTGACAAACTCGCTTCCAAATATGGAGACAAAGAGCGCCTGCATGAATGGGTTTTCAATCAGACCTAGTTCCTCGAGTTCATCCCTTACCAGGTAGAGCATCGAGATGACAGCGTCGCTCATGTATCTATTTTGCTTCTTCGTGTTCACCGTGCCATCATCGTTGATGACATGGTTGTATGTCTGTGCGAACGAGGGGTTCTCTGTGCCCTCGCCCACTCTGAACGGACCCCACAGACCTGCGTTTATTGCTGACTCTCTGTTGGCCGCAAGGGACTTGGCCCCCATGTCAGGGACGGTCTCTCCGTTGTTCACCATTCTTCTTGCCTTCAGTGCGAGTGCCTGTAGGAGAAGTGCGATGCCCACTCTCCTTGGAATGGAGAGTTGTGTGTCAAATACTCGTAACTCGATGGTCTTATAGTCCGTGAATGGATAGAGGTCGACCATGCGGGCGTACGAACGATTGACCTGCCTAGCAAAGTACTCCTCGTCAGCTGACCTGAGATATGGAATGAACTCAAACTCGCTTGTGGGACCGAGCTGGGTTGTGTTCTTTGAGAGACGAATAGATCTCTTGCATTTTGGGGCCCGCAGTCTGCCATGCTCGTCGATCACGACTCTGCCGGTGGGGAGTTTGTTCTCAAAAGGAGAATTGACTGATAGTGCAATTAGGTGGGGGACAAAGTTTCTAATCATGTTGTAGACTGCAAGCTTGGTCTTCTCATCTATCTCTGGACCAAGGATGTGATGATGCTCTCCAAAGGAGAGATTCTTCAGGTATTCCTGGGTGGGGTTGAGACCCGTTGAGATGAGAATCGTCCGGGACTCCTTTGGAATCGCCTCATATGATATCGCGATGAGTGTCTGTATCCACCACGCCAGTTCTTCAGCAGTTGTGCATGGGGGAGTGGCGACTTCAAGTATCCATGTCAGTGAGGTGACATTAGGGTCATGACCAAGCAGTGTATACTCTCTCGCCACGCCAGTCGGGTCCTCATAACTGACAACGATTCTGGACCCACGGTCGCCCTCCTCAGTCCGTGAGGAATACTTGTACTTGCGTCTCACTGACTCGATGTCCGCAGCTCTGACCCGCTGCTCAAGATTGTCCTTTGCGCTCGAGACTATCTTCTCAAACAGATCAAGTACGTCTTCTCCGCGAATCCATGAGCCATCCCTCTTGAGCACCTGAAGCTCTATCTCCACTCCATGTGGAAATGGTAGGTGCAGTTCTTCAGGGAAAGGCCTGTGCTCCATCGTTCACCATCTCATTCTATGAGGCTCTCGAATAGTGATTCAACGGTTCGTTTGTCATTGGCAACGTTCTTTGACCTGTCTCTTATACACAT
>JAGSHP010000338.1 GCA_029855925.1 Candidatus Thorarchaeota archaeon
ACGACACTCTGAACAGCAGCAAGACGCTCATCATCAGACATTCTGACAAAATCGGCTATGAACATCTGCCCTAACAGAGACCATGCGTCCACAGAGAGGATTACCACATCAGGCTTGTGAGCATACAACTGCGACTTGGAATCGAGGGTCTCTTGACGATAGGTGTTGAAGCCCCCTACAAAGGTCACAGGAAACAGTCCAAGAAGTCGGGTCTTAATGTCAACACAAGCGGCCAGTGGCTCGAGTGTAGAGGAACCAATCACGGCGAGTCGTACGACCTTGCTTGCATCGTCAGGTTCAGGGGGATTAGTCTGCTGGATACGTTTGTATGTGCTCCACAGATTCAGATATGATGGGTTGGTTCTGGCTTGTTCAAGCAGTTCGTCGATCTTCTTAATCATCCTGCTGAACCTCCGCTGGCTGAGCCTTCATGGCAACTGCTTCCAAGACATCCCGGAAGCTTTCAGGGTCAATTGTCGCATCACGACTCATGGATAGAGCAATGGCAACAGCGTTATGTCGCGAGTGAGAGATGCTCAAGATGATGCTCTGTTCGATGTCCGCATCTATACGGACATGAGGAGAGCCAGATGCGTCGTGATAAATCTCGATCTTGTTTGGAAACAGGTCTGCCTGAGCTGGCAACGATTTGATTATGGCCTCTTTGGCCGCGAACAGACCTGCAAAGTGGGGGTATGGGTCAGAATACCTCATGCAGTAGTCTCGTTCGGCGGGAGTAAAGACACGTGCAAAGAATGGATGGTCTGTAGAGTCTAGAGCCCTAAATCGGCCTATCTCTACAATGTCCAAGCCGATGCCAATGTTCGTACTCGACCCGAGATACAATGTGATTCGCCCGCACTCAACCAGAGAGAGCTTATAATCGTAATGTTAACGCGCAGATGAACACGCGAGTCGTGGCTGATCGTTTGTCCATGGTCCTTTGAACGAGTTGAAACGCCAGAACACAATGGCGATGACATTGAGCGATAAACTCCGCATCAGGCTCTTTACTTGTCCATTAGAACTACTGACCAGGGATACTTCTCCGACACTGACTTGAGTAGATACCGAGCCTTTCTCACCTCAGAGGTTCCCTGATAGACAAGAAGTACGACAAGACCGCCACGTGTGCGCTTGAATTTCTGATACATTGTCTTGGTCGTGTTGATGGTGTCACATACGACCATGACCTCAGCCTGGGGAATGTCCAGGTCACGCTCGCCAACGGGTGACAGAACCAGAACCTGGGCCTCCGGGTCCTCCCGAAATTGCTTCAGGACCTCTCGTGCATCATGTGTCTGCCCAGTAATTGTGAGTGCCTGCAGACCGGCCTCTTCGAGAGCCCATTTGATCTGCGACACCATCTCAAGATAGGAGGTCAATACGAGTGTCTTCTTGTGCGTCTTTGCGATCTCGACGACACGCCAGGTCTTTGACGACACCTTTGGGAACGTACGACGCAGGGATGACACGTTGAAATAATGAGTGATATAGCTGCCACGGAACATTCGAAGGAACTGTGGAGGCGGCATTGCGTAGACGTACTTCCTCAGCATCAACAGGCCGGAGTAGCGGCCCTTCAATTCATCGTCAATAGGTAGCCTCTCGAGCATTAGATGTATTCTACGAGAGTCGCCGCCGATGAGGTCGAGGTTGCCCTCATCTTCCAACTCGTGCATTATCTCTGCCCGTGTGTCCTTTATCATTGCATCAATGACCTGGGAGATCGATCGAATCTTGGAGTCCACTACAGGTTCGATCTTGAGATAGGTTGGCTCAAGGAAGTCTTCAACATCAGTGCCATAGAGGTCTTCCATGGAGATTACAACGGCATCACGAATGTGCCTCCGAAGCGTGACAAGTTCCTTACGAATCTCGACCTGTTCCTCCGAGAATACTGCATGGTCATCACGGAGCGTGCCGCTCATTCCAATGATCCATTTCCCATCGATGAGACTCAAAATCGTGGGCCACGGAAAGATGAGAGTTGTGCGGCCGCTCGTTCTTCGGATTAGAGTGTCAACCTCATTGATTAAGACTGCATCTACTGACTCAAAGAGTTCTAGGTGTTTCTGCAGCATCCCGGCAAGAACCTGTGGTGTTGACACGATGACCCTGCACTCTTCAAGTATCTGGGCGCGTCTTCCAGAAGGAATGCGAGAGGAGAGCTCGCCCAATTCGTCATCAAGTCCTCCATACTCCCCACGAAGATAGTCCACGGTCTCAACCAAGGATGAGGAGGAATGAACAACGATTATGAACTTGAGGTCGGGAAATCGCTCCTTCACAATCTGGTGCGTTATGAAGCGCTTTCCGAGACCACAGTCGAGCTCGAGAAGAACATTGGTACCTCGTAATTGAGTGATTCTATCCAGAAGATACTCCTGATAGCCACGAGGCGTGTACTTTGGTCTCGACTCTGTCATGACTCTCATAACTCAATCATCATGAGGCGTTAAGAAGTCATCTAAAACGACTTGAAGACCTTGGCAATTGAAGGACCTTTCACGTGCATGGAGAACTCGTGGAAGATTCCAAATGGAACTATGTGAACGTCAAAATCGCGTTCCTTCAGCCTACGTGCCACTTCCTCGATGATCTCGTCCGCCACCGACGGGTCAGCCTTGCTCGGGCCCAGGTGAGCAAAGGAGTGGAGTATGATGGTCTTCACACCCACCTTTTGCGCCAGCCACCGAATGTTCTTCACCATCTTTCTCAAGACCGCGACACGATTTGTCTCATCCCGCTCCTCAGCCTGGATCCAGACAAGGATGGAGTCTCCGAACTTGTGCTCGTCCCTTATGGAATCGTCAGCCTCGTTTGGTCGATACCAAAAACTCTCTAGATGAAACATCAGGAGCAGCATCAACAACCACCTCTTTCACTCATCATCTTCTGACTTCTCTTGTCTGCCATCCACAAGCTCTGCCTCCACTGCTGGCGGGACTGCAGGGATACCGAGGTGAGCAAGCTCTGTCAGGGTCATCTCTTTCTTTCGGGGTATGGCCTTCCCGGCGACCCAGATGGTGTCAGGAGGAATCTTTCGGTCTTTGGGAACTGTACTGTTTGCCGCAACTATAACGTTGTCTCCAATGTCTGCACCAGCAAGAACCACCGCATTGGCTCCAATGGTGACGTTATTACCAAGACGCACCTCTTTCAGATAGAGCCGACCGCCCTCGTATACGTGCCCGCTCAGAATCGCATCGTAACCAAAGAAGCAGTTGTCACCAATAATCGTTCGTTCCGGATTGAAGAGCCGCCCGTTACCCACAACCGTATTCTTACCAATCTTTGCACCGAAGAAGGTATGCCTTGGACGAGTATCCAAGAACACTGAGAAGAACCATGCGAAATAGGGGAAGATCACGTAGTAGACTTCAAAGAACTCGTAGAGCAGCCACGCCTCGGACTCCATGGGATAGTAGCCATCTTCCAAGTAGGGAATACCTCTACGTGAGAGAAGGAACATCCCGAGTAGCGTCGCAAGAAAGAGACCATAGCAAAAGAACACAACGGGTACGAAGAAGACAAAGAACCAGAAGTGCTCCAGGAAGAATTGTGGAATTATCGCACCAAGGATAGATTGAAACTCGGATTTTATTATTGGAAAAATAAAGCCGAACTGCTCAAGCGCAGGATCGATACCTTGGAACAGGATGAGAAAGATGAAACTTGCAGGAAACGCGGCAACCGTTATGCTCACGAGTATTGAAGACACCATATAGAGTCCATAATAGATTGTGCGAAATTTCATCATTGCTCACTTATGGGGGCTACTTGCGTTGCATTTATCGGAAGCCCGCCCTTTTAAACTGTCGATTATACTTGTCAGGTCGTATCAGTAAGAGATAAGAACCAAACCATCACGATGAGAACTACTACGGATGGATGATCAAACATGACATATGACCTCATTGTGGCTGGGACCGGCCCCGCGGGACTTAAGACGGCTGAGCAGGCCGCTGCACGCGGACTGAGAACTCTTGTTCTTGAAAAGAGAGAGAAGGTGACAGACTCGCTGATGGGCGAGCTCGTCACAGACAAGGCAATAAAACTACTCAGAATAAGACCAGACTCAGAGTACGTGGGAAACAAGTTCACTGCAATTGTGGGGGAGAGTCTGGACACTGGGGCCAATATTGTTGTTGATCGGTCACTCCTTGGAAACTCCTATCTCCTCGATGAGGACAGATGTCAAGAACTCATGATGGAGCGCGCCGTGGCAGACGGCGCCGAGTTCAGGTACAAGGCGCGGGTTGATTCGGTGATCAAGGAGGGTAATGGGGTCGTCGGTGTCACCTACAATCACTCCGAGAGCGTTCGTGCGCCTCTGACCGTGGGTGCAGATGGTTCCTTCAGTAGAGTGTCTGCAACGGCTGGATTCACACATCCCAAGTGGCTTCTGAGCTATGGCTACAGGTTCAAGCTTGCGGGATGCAAGGGCATAGACCCAAGCACTGCATACTTCTACGTTGGTCGTGATGTCGGGCTTGGCTATCTGTGGATGTATCCGCGCAGCGAAACAGAGGTCAATCTCGGAATTGGTC
>JAGSHP010000012.1 GCA_029855925.1 Candidatus Thorarchaeota archaeon
CTCCCTTGACGGTGATACAGCCGCGGAGTTCCCGAATGAACGTTTCAGTGTCAATGGTTCGCCTCGAAGTTACTCTGGCACCCTTGGGGGACATGTCTACAGCATCGCGTGTCTTGTGCTCAGCTTGATCCCTTGTCTCTTTGTCAAGAGACATACGGTCTTCCTCGTCAATTCGGTTCTTGTCCATGGCACAACCCACGCTCAATTGATTCCCACACCAACCATCTGTAAGGTGCAGATGAAATGTTTCGGACCCCTGTGGAAGGTGATGTATCAAGTGACTTATCAAGGATTAGCCTTATCAATATACGCGAATGCTCAAGTCGAACCAACAACACCGTGCAAAGTCATGTGATTGAGATGCAAATAGAACAGGACAAAGCCGCGGACGTGATGTACATCCGTATTGGGGGCGTCGACATCGCTGACAGCATCGAGATTGCCGAAGGCGTGATTGCTGACTATAATGACATTGGCGAAGTCATAGGCATCGAGGTAATAGCATTCTCTCAGCGAGAACTGGACCTCAATCAATTGGTAGGTCTCGATAGCGAAGAACTTGTGGTTCAGATATCGAAGGCACTGTCTTCGCGGGACACGTCGTAATCTCTACAATGCACTGTACGGGCGATTGAGTAGTCATGACAACTTAGAGCTTCAGTCTAAACACGTACTCGTCATCGGCCATGTTGAGTTTACTCTCAAGAATCTTGCCAGTCTTGTGCAGAAACCTGATCATGGGATAGTTACGTGGATGCACGTAGGCAACGAAGGTCTCGACGCCCTTGCTCTTCGCAATCCGCATGAGATGATTGAGCATGAAGGAACCGATGCCACGATTCTGATAGGCGTCATGGACGAGGAGTGCGAACTCAGCCTCGTTCTTGCTACGGTCCAGGAGATATCGCGCGGCACCAATGATCTTCTCCATCTCGCCCTCTTTGTCCGGATAGATGACAGCGACGATTGAGATGTCTCGGTCCTGGTCCACGTTGTAGAACTCTTGCAGGGTCTGTCGTTTCAGGCTCTTGAGGGGAGTCAGGAACCTGAAGAAGATGCTCTCCTCGGACAGGTCATAGAAGAGTTCCTTGACCCGATCAGCGTCGTCGGGACGGATGAGCCTGAAGTGGACGCGGACAGGTCCATCAGGACCATTGAAGACCTCAGAGGTCTCGTACTCACGGGCGAAGTAGGTACCCTTCGAGAGGAACGGCACCTGATCCTCAAAGACGTACTTCATCTTCTTGGCGGCCTCGAGCAGTTCGTTCCTGAACTTGGGATGGGCAATCGCGATCAGTGAGAGAACTCGTTCGCGTATCGTCTTTCCGTGGAGGGAGGCGAGACCAAATTCTGTCACAACAATGTCGACATCACCGCGTGTGGTGACCACGCCAGCGCCCTCGCTCAACCGGGGAACGATTCGAGAGACCGTACCATCCATTGCCGTGGACTGCATGCAGATGATCGCCTTACCGCCAGGAGACCTCTTTGCACCACGAATGAAGTCGACCTGACCACCGATACCGGAGTAGAACTTGGGACCAATGGAGTCGGAACAGACCTGACCCGTGAGGTCGATCTCAAGAGCAGAGTTGATCGCCACCATCTTGTTGTTCTTGGCGATGATATACGGGTCATTCACGTACTCCGAGGGGCGGAACTCGAAGAACGGGTTATTATCAACATAATCGTAGAGCCTGCGAGAGCCCATGACAAAACTGGCGATCACCTTTCCGGGATGAAGAGTCTTCTTCTTGCAGGTCACGATACCCGACTCGATGAGCTCAATGAGGCTATCGCTGAACATCTCGGTGTGAATCCCGATGTCCTGCACGCCAGTTTCCATGAGACTCGTGCACACAGCCTGGGGGAGTGCTCCGATCCCCAGCTCCAGAGTCGAGTCGTTCTCGATGAGCCGGGCAACATACGACCCGATTAGATTGATCGTCTCACTTGGCTCCTCGGGCTGGAACTCAACGAGGGGTTCATTGTGGGGTACAAGGTAGTCGATGTCGCGTACGTTGATGAAGGTGTCACCGTGGGTCAGGGGCATGCGGTCGTTGACCTGGGCAATGATCATGTCAGCGCTCTCGGCGCCGGACTTGGTGATATCGACCGACACACCAAGGGAACAGTACCCATGTTCGTCGGGGGGACTCACCTGAATGAGAGCTACGTCAATTGGCATGCGCTTGCGCCGGAAGAGGTAGGGAATGTCAGAGAGCATGATGGGTGTGTAGTCCGCACGGCCCTCGGAAACCGCATCACGCATGTTGTCGCTGATGAAGAACGAGTTGTGCCGGAACTGGTTCTGAAACTCCGGGTCGGCGGATGGCGTGTCACCAAGGGTCAGGAGGTGTACGATCTCATTGTCCGCCATCTGGTCGGAGTGTTTAGCCAGTTCGTGAACCAGATGAATTGGCACACCGCAACCGGTTCCCAGAAATATCCGGGTCCCGCGTCGAATCTTACGGATCGCCTGTTCTGCCGTCAGAATCTTGCTCTTGTAGCGCTCGGTCCAGTCCTTCATCTTGCCGGTGGTCATTGTCGTTCCCAAGCTCTGCTGTAGTGTTCTCTGTAATGAGGTTTGTGGCATAACTGGCGATGATTGAGAAAGACCAGCTCAGGAGAACTAGCTGAAGTGTCTCGCAACGATCTCAGCGGTGGGACTGAACACCGCGGGGTCGCCACCCCACTCGGTCACCAACCGTCCAAAGAACCGTTCGAACTCTTCGAGAAAGTCCTGCAGGCGTCTTCGGATCTCCTTGAGCTCCTCAAGAGCCATGAGCGCAACGATGATGTCGCGTCCCTCCTCGAGCATGATGCAATAGCCCTCCTGCTGAATCACCTTCATCTTCGCCTCACGCTGAGAGATCTCTCTGACGAGCTCGGTTATTCCGGAGATGGCACCACTGACAAGCATCTCGTCCGGACGCGCCTGTTCCGCACCGTGTCTACTGAGACGCTCGGAGTACAGTGGCAGGCCTCCCTTGTTCACAACCAAGAGATACTCGATCTTGTTTTTCCAGTCCAGTTCCTCGCGTGACGGGAGGGTCTCCGGCAATTGAATCACGACCATTGTGGCGGTGAACAATGCAAAGATGAGCACGATCGGAAGGGTCGCGGGCTCGGCTATGATGTGTGCCACAAGCACACTGTCGGTGACGACTCCCAGCGTGAGACCCACCCCAAAGAATATCCATGAGACGCCCTGATGCAATCGTTCACCTCCACGTGGTATCAGCTCGAAGGAGTAGAGAAAGGAACCGAAGATGCTCAGGGTGAAGCCGACGCCCAATGTCACAGAGAAGATCGTGCCGACGACAAAGAGTTCGGAGTAGCCCAATGACCTGAAGATGGTCACCAGCAAAAACGCGATGGAGATGATGTAGAAACCGAGAAGTTGTCCCCACCGCCTGCCAATACGATCATAGAAGACACCAGCGGGCAGCGACATGACCACACAGGTCAAGAAGAAGACAATGACAAAGTCGTGTAATGACGTGATCAGCGGGCTGGGTGGCAGAATCAGCACAACTGCGTAGTAGCTGTTGGCAAAGAAGAATCCTGAGAAGAACATTAGAAGAAACGAGAGGGTGACCCCGGGTTTCCTGAAGAGAGGCATGATGAGAGACGAGCGCGGCGAGAGCGCATCGACCTGTGCGCGACCCTGCGTCAGTAGCAGCAAGGATACGAGAGCTGTGAAGAGGAGCAGTGAGGAGAGAAGAGGCTCACGTAGGGAGGGGACGAATCCGTCGAAGAGGGTCCAGATGATCACCATTACGGAGAGAACAATTGAACCAAGGTAGTACATTTCACCATTGAACTCAGGGGTCTTGAGAATCGGGGACATCACGAGGATGAGTGGGGGCAGCAGAATTCCTACCGCGATTCCTGTCGCACCCAGGAGGCCGACTGCAAGAAGATGTCGATGGAGAAGTGGGATGTTGAGTGCGGGAAGAAAGACGTATCCTGCAGTGATGAGAAGCAGAGCGATGATCGAGAACACTAGAAGCCTGTACGGTCGGACCTGTGACCCATACCAGGTGTAGATCGCCGCACCAACACCCACCAGACCAAGGTGGACTAACACGAAGATTGGCGGCAGGCCCACTCTGTCCAGAAGAGTGAACTCCAGTGTGAAATGAATCAGCCATACCAGTGACGCAACAAATGGGACAAGCAGTAACACAATTCCTTGCCGTGTGAAAATGCCTCTCATGACCGATGAAAGACTCATTTCCTTCACATCCTTTCATAGATTCCTCTCAGGCATTGACTGAGAAATTATCGAGAGGTTGAATATAAATCATCGGCGGACGGTGGAAACAACTGGCCTCGTAGTGTGTGCCAAGATGAAACCAGCGTTTACAGATCAAAGACGGGGAACACCAACTGTTTGAGCCGGTCTATAGCCCTATCAACCGAGCCACGAATCTTTGGCAGATGGCTGGCGTCAATCCGCTGTGGCTTGTCGGTCCATCCCACCCGGGTCACCTTGAGACCCTGCGCCTCGCAGAACTCAGCCCACTCCAATGGAACAACAGGCGGGAGGCATATCCCTGCAGCATCGGCAAGCACCAGGCTCCAGACTCGTGCGGTGGTCACCGGGTCGTACCCGCCACCTCCGACCATAACCAGCTTCTGCTTGTGAAGATGGACCATCTCTCGCACCGTGCGCGAGATCCACTGGTAGGTGTCAAGAGTCAACATGAGGTCGGCCAGGGGATCGTTCATGTGGGCGTCCGCTCCAACATTCCAGAAGACCAGGTCGGGGCTGTACTTCTCCCACAGGGGGACCACGATCTCCTCAAAGGCGTGTGTGTACTCGGTGCCATCAGTGAGAGGCGGAAAGGGAATATTAACATTGTAACCTCGGCCAGCACCTATGCCTATCTCCTCAGCGCCGCCGGACATGGGAAAGAAGCCCATGCTCTTCTCATGCATCGAGATCGTCAGGACAGAGGGGTCGTCATAGAATGCCGCCTGGACTCCATCGCCGTGATGAACGTCCGTGTCAAGGTAGAGTATCTTCATGTCGGGGTATCGCTGCCTCAGGACCTTGATTGCCACAACGCAGTCGTTCAGGTAGCAGAAGCCCGCGCCCTTACTCCTCAGAGCGTGATGAAAACCACCATAGAAGGACATCGCGTTCTTGAAGCGGCCCTCGGCAACCCCAAGA
>JAGSHP010000230.1 GCA_029855925.1 Candidatus Thorarchaeota archaeon
CAACACCATCAGTAAAGCCGTATCCAAGACAGTAGAGATCCCGCTCGTTGACAAGCGTCTTGGCCAGATTCTTTGTGAGAAAGCCAGTTCGATTGATTGTCTCTTGGGTGAGTCGTGGAAGGTCGTCACGCAGTAGACCAATGAAGCGCTTTGCCTCAGAGGGGTCGAGGAATCCATTTCGTTCACCAAGTTTTGCTGCAAGATACGCAAAGATGATTGTCTGCGAGAAGTACGTCTTTGTGGCGGGCACGCTCACTTCATACCCACATGCCATAGGAATGTACGAGTCCGCCCTGAACATCAGCGTACTTCCAATCACGTTGACGATTCCAAGCGTCTTTCCTCGGCCGGACTCCTGAATAAGATTGAGGACATTGATTATGTCCTTGGTCTCACCGCTCTGAGAAACAAGCATGGCCAGGCTATCCTCTTCAATGGTGTTCCCGTACATTGGAATGAATTGACCACCGATCACAGGGGTCAGTGGAATGCCAGCCAGCCTGTTGAAGTAGTAAGTGCCGACAATTCCAGCGTTATACGATGAACCACAGGCTACAAGAAACTTGCGCGAGGAGTCTTCGATCATTCTTAGCCACTCTTCAGACTTCGACCCCTCCAAGACGCCAAGGACATCCTGAGCAATTCTTGGCTGCTCATTAATCTCCTTGAGCATGAAGTGCGGGTAGCCTCCTTTCTCAGCGGCATGGGGGTCAACCTTGCTGATCTCAGGAGGGCGATCAAGTTCTTTCCCATCTTCAATGCGATAGACCTTTACATCGTCAGGCGTGAGAACCAGCATCTCACCATCACGCACGTAGACCACATTATTCGTAAGAGGGAGAACCGAGGGGAGATCGCTGGAAACAATCGTGGCATCCTCTGCAACTCCAGCCACAAGTGAAGATCCCATCTTTACAGCGTATATCTTGTCCTCATCCGCTCGACCAACCGAAAAGGCGAACGCACCTTTGAGATCACGGGTTGAGAGACGAACCGCCTCAAACATATCCCCTGTCTGTTCATAGTACTTGTCGACGGCATGAACACAGAGTTCACCATCATTCTCTGAGCGCACAATATGGCCAGTGTCGATCAGCTCTTGGCGATACTCTGCATAGTTGTGAATGTTCCCGTTATGTGCACCATAGAAGTCGGGAGTGCAACCAAAGTGCGGCTGTGCATTGATCTTGGTGGGTGCACCATACGTCGCCCAGCGCAGCTGAGCAATACCCCTGTCACCCCTCATCTTTGAGAGACCCAACATCTCGTCAACGTCGTCAATGGTGCCGACATCCTTACGAAGATCGACAATGCCGTCCTTGACTGCAGCAACGCCGACTGAGTCATAGCCGCGATAGGTCAATTTCCTACTACATCGTACTAATAATTCACCAATATCGTCTCGGCCTTGTGTGACTATACCTGTGATTCCACACATTATTGGGTCCTCATTATCACTAGTGACTTGTTGTATTCTACCCAAACCCAAGATAAAGAGTTCGCACTAATCATACACTGACACGTTACTTCGAAGACGAAGTGCTTTTATTCTGGGATTACAATAAGAGGGGGGACAAGAGAGGATTGTGCAATGGGTCGCCAGAAGAGAATGAGCTTGCTATTACATCCATTCAGACGTGACCTTTACACTGTGTTATGTGAAAATCCTGGAACGTACCTCATTGAACTTGTAAACATGCTTGAGTCACCACTGGGAACACTCACTTGGCACCTCAGAGTACTGGAACGAGAAGGACTCGTCAAGTCAATTAAGTTCGCTGGGAAAAGGCTGTATTATCCAACCATGTTGAGAACAGAACAGGCTGAGATGGCATTTCTCACACTTCGCAGTGACATTGCCAAGAATATTTTTCAATATATTGTCAACCATCCTGGCTGCTATCAGGAAGAGATTGCTGAGAAACTGCAAGTACATCATGATACCATCAAGTGGCATGTATCACGAATGGAAGAGATTGATCTCGTACGTGTTGAAAAGAAAGGTCGAAAGAAGAAGCATTACCTGGCCAATTTGGGCGAGACCCTACTGACAGGGAGTCTAAACACAATATCAGAGACCTTTGTCATGTTCCTAATAGATAAGCTGAAGGACGACTGTCTGAATCCTGAGATTCGAGAAAAGACACGAGAACAGGTCACGATTCGCATAGATTGCCCTGACAAGGGCCAGGACTGCTTTATTACCATAAAGTTGAACGAGTGGTGCTTCGAGTTCTGGAATGAGGGCGACGAAGCGTTGCAGCAAGGGCACCAATCGGCTCATGGAGAAATTGGAAAGGAAAAAGTTCAGACACTCTGACGGACCGTATCAATAATCTGCTCACACGTATCGGGCGTGCCGTTGCGGTATGTGACAGCAAGAAGCCGCTTCTCGTCAACACGAACTATCAGGAGGTTGTTCGTTTCAGACTCCAGAAGAATGTGATCGGTATGCTTTGAGAAGGTGAGACCATTTGCAAACAGCGATCCAACTAGACCAGCTATCTCAATGTCATCTTCAAATCCTACGGACCCAAGAGGAAGTCCGTCGATTGTCAACAGCATGACACCGATGACACCAGGTATGGATTGCACCACTCGACCGAGAATGTTCGCGGTAACGAATTCGGGGTCCGTAGTCATCAGTAGTTCGATTTGAGCTGCAAGTGATTTCAATAGCTGAATATGCTCGGAGAGCACGAAGGGTGTTGACTCATCGTTGGAGATCACCAAGATGATGTAGTAGTTAGCTTGGACGAGAATGAGAACTTGATTATGAGGAGTGACAAGAGTGACATGTGTGGGGGTTGACGCTGTCACCTTTTCCAGAGTTGTGCGACCTACCCAAGCGATGGCCGCAGATACTGTGGCAATGATGCGGGGATCGAGGTCCTGATGTTTGGAGGCTGCTGCAACAATGACGCCTTCCTGTGTGCATAGAACTGCGTCTTTGATTGCCACATGAGATTCAAGGGCGGTTCCAAGAAGCTCGGTCACTTTGATGAGCATAGCGCTTGACAACACAGGTCCACTCTTTTTATTTTGATTAGTTGTGACAATCGGCTTTTTTAATTGCTCGATTGCATATGGGATGTACACTGCATCGACTTTGAATCAAGCCGAAAAGGCTGCTCCAGGAGGGGGGCGTGAACTCCGAAGAAAGCCATCATGTTTGACTGTTTTTCTCGTCTTATGAGCTGTCCGACATATTTAAATCAGCCACGCGACGAAGCTCCATTACTGACTCTGGAGGAAGTAATGTGAGCTCTAGATCGAGCATCATCGCATCAGTGATAATTGTTGCCATTGTATTTGGCTCCGTAGGTGGATTTCTATATTTCACTAGACCTTACGAGCCTTCGCGAGTCGCCGTGGTCGTCATGGCCCCTGGTTTCGGCGATTATAGTTATGCAGACCAGCTTCTCAAGGGACTTGATTTGCTCGGCGCCCATATATCCGTGCAGTACTACTATCCCGATTATCCGACCAATGCAGCTGAAGCCCAACAGACATTGGAGAATTTGGCTGCATCAGGGAAGTATGTTCTGATTGTAGGCGTGGGTTCCGAGATGGTCTCGGCGTTGCAGACTGTTGCTGCGAACTATCCCGATCAGCACTTTGCCATCATCGATGGTTATGTCAACGCACCAAACGTTGTTTCAGCAACGTTCAAGGTCGAGCAACCATCATTCCTAGCGGGCATTCTTGCGGCATTCATGGCAAGCGAGAGCTTGAACGGTACTGGCAATATTGGAATCATGGGTTCCTTGGAAACCGACCCCGATGTTGCAGATATGATCAGCGGATTTACACAGGGCGTGGAGTTTGCAAATCAGACCCACAACCTGACCGTCAGCTTGGTGGAGCCACGGTTCCTTGGAAGCTACAATAATACCGTTCTGGCAAGACTGTATACCACTCAGCTATTCATTCAAGAAAAGTGCTCCATCATCTTCGCCCCAGTTCGCGCAAGCATGAAGGGTGTTCGTGAGGGGATGGAAGATGCCAACAAGACCCTCTACCTCACCGACCGCAAGCCGTTGGTCATCGCAGCTGGTGGTGATCAGGACTATCTGGGTAATCCAGACCCCGAAATCAATGTCGGTCCAAGTTGGATTCCGGTGAGC
>JAGSHP010000084.1 GCA_029855925.1 Candidatus Thorarchaeota archaeon
GACTCTCTGTTGACTCGGGTGGCAGATTCTCGATTGCAATTGGCGTGTTCACGCACATGCCCGTCATGTAGGGGCACTGCGGCTTGTCAAGTCTGAACATCTTCTTGCATGTCACACACCAATAGCGGCCAGTTGGGGAATTGCTTCCCGGCTGCAGCTGCTGAATCTTTTCTCGAATCATTCGTTTATGTTCATCCAACATATTGTACTACCTTCGTCCGATCTATCACAGGATCAGTCGCCTACATAAGGCTCAGCGCCCGTGATACATCTTTTGAAATGGAGGTTCAGTGATGTGAATGTCCGCCATGACCGTGCTCGATGCTCTCCTTGCAAGACTCTGCGCCTTCGAGTCGCCCAGAGATGAAGTCATCGACAATGTCCTTGATCCTGCGAGGCTGAGTTGTGAGAGGTGTGACACCAAGCTGCCTAAACCAATCAATGGCACGTCCACCCATTCCGCCTGAGATGATGACGTCCGCACCCAATTTGGCAATGAACTGTGGAACATCCCCGGGACCATGACCCTCATAGAATGGGCTTCGCTTCATCCAGACGTCTTTGATTTTGTCATCCACTATTTCAACAAATACGTAGTAAGGGCAACGGCCGAAATGTGGTGAGAGGTCGCTCTCGAGATCCGTACCCAATGAGGCAAACGCAAGCACTGCCATGATTCTCAACTCGCTAGGTTGATACCTCGGGGGATCATTTTCCCCCGCGGACGAGCAGAGCAGACAATGGGAATATTAACGTTCTCATATCTCCATTCGGTGGCGTTGCCCCTTTCTAACTCCATGGCACATTCTCGGCTGAACCGCCAACCTATCATCCAAGCTCATCATCATAACTAATTATATTGACAGTCAACTTCACAATTATATTAAACGAAATATATATCTGACTTGGCACTGCTTCAGATGGGCAATCTTAGTTTGAAAATCAGCGGAGATGATCGACTATGCGACGATTCATCATTGCTTTGGTTTTCGTGTTCGGCCTATTCTTTTTGGGTGCAATGAACTATCACACCGCGGCGAGAATGTCACCCGTAGGCGAGTACACGAATCACTACATTGCAGACAGTCAGGGTCCAACACTAACTCTCTCGATCGACCCAGAAGAGCCAAGAGCTGGCGACGAACCAACTGTGACAATCACGGCAATCGACGAAGATGGTGTTAACACAGTCATATTATCATACTGGACATCCGACAGCGGTAGCTGGACTAACAAGACAACAACAAGTGCTGACAGTGTCACATTCACTGCAACCTTACCGATAACGGATGAGGGAACAAATGTCACGTACAAGGCCTATGCTAATGACTCGCTGGGGAACTGGGCCACATCCTCAGTGTACTCGTACATCACTGAACGATTCGACCAGGAGGGGCCCGTGATCACACTCTGGTATTCTCCAGATGAACCAGACCCAGGTGATGAGATCATGGTCTATGCGGCAGTTGGAGACCCCAGTGATGTCGCCGAGGTCTATCTGTCGGTGTCGTATGACGGAAACACGTGGACAAACCAATCAATGACATATGATGAAGAAACCACGATCTATATGAAGAGCATCGGATCATTGCTCATTGGTCAGACCGTCTATCTGAAAGTATATGCCAGTGACACTCTTGGAAACTGGGCTGTGTCGGAGACCGAGGTGATATCCCTCGCATCACAGTCTACGTCGAATACAGAGACATCAACAACTTCAACCCTGACCTCAACCGGGAGTAATATTCAGTTCGCCATTACTCCAATCATGGGCACCGTAGCAATGGGTGCAATCGGATTCGTTGTTGTTGTCGTCTACTTGTTCTTCAAGTACAGGTAGGAGGTCTCACCTCTCTACCACATTTCTTTATTTCATCCACTCAGTTTCCCATTCTCAGGGACACGATGTCATCTATGGAACGTGAGTGGACATCTTGAACTCTGAGAGCAAACTGAGCATATTATCAGTTTCAGTGATGATGGTGGTGCCCGTGGTCGTCATGGTCATTGCAGGACTCTGCACCCGCCAACTTGCCCTCCAAGTAGTCTCTTAGAATATCATTGATCTTACGCGGCATGGTTGTGATTGGAGTCACCCCCAGTTGATTGAACCAGTCAATTGCACGAGGACCCATTCCACCTGCGACTATGACGTTCGCACCTTCCTGAGCAACGAACTGAGGAACAACGCCGGGCTGATGCCCGTTGTAGAATGGATTCTGTTTGGTCGTCACGCTCTTGATGTCATCGCCCTCCACATCTACAAAGGTATAGTAGGGGCAACGGCCAAAGTGGGGTGAGAGATCACTTTCAAGTCCTTCGCCGATTGAAGCAAACGCAATTCGCATTGAGGTCACCTGTATGTCATCAGCCCACACGGTCGACACAGCGCCAGTCCGTGTGAATC
>JAGSHP010000453.1 GCA_029855925.1 Candidatus Thorarchaeota archaeon
CATAGCCAAGCGCTGCCGAGTCTTCGTTCAGTTGGAACTTCTCGGAGGCATTCGCAAGTTCATTAGCGATCCTGGCCCGAGCAGAGATTTCGCCTCCGATGAATGCTTCAGCAGACAGCGTGTCCAGACGCTCAGACACATAGGTCAGTGCTGCGCGCAATCTATCTCGAGTGATAGGGCATGTTTGATTGATATAGTTGGAGAGAGCATCGACCTCGGTCACATCTATATAGTCTTGGCGATTCGTCGCATTCTCGGGATAGGTCATGTCACTGCAAGGTCTGGCTCCAACCGACTCGGCCGCCATGATACTTCAGTCACCCATGCCTTACCGCCAAAGCACATCAGAGTCCGGGCTGAAACAGGGAGTCTCCCCTGCATACGTCCGATAATGACCGATGGTCAATGAAGACGTCGATGTGATGGTGTGGCACTGTTCCCTCAGCGCTGTGACTAATCCCGGCATTGCACTGGTCTCTGTCTCTCGACGTGTTTCAACGAACTTTGAATAAAGACTAAAATGCAAATGAGCAAGAAAATGCTCATGCCCGACTTGAAGGAATTCCTCCAAGAAGCATTCGAGAAAGAGTACAGGATCACGGTCGCTGTCGTTGCTGGTATGTACTATAAAAGATATATCCATCATGTGGGGGACGACTATGTTGCACTGACCAAGAAGCCCGGCAAGATGTACGAGGAGATCGTCCCGATCAGGTGGATTGCAAAAATCACAATCAATGAGCGCCCAGAGGACCGATGAGATCTCGTCCCGAATGGAGGGACCATGAGAGTCTGGTCGCCTAGACAGAGTGAGTGGAGTGCCATAACCTCTCTCTGAGACGAATCAAGGACTTTGTGTAGAGGAGAGAGTTCGGTCGAATCTTACGACTCTGCTCGCCCACTAACTCACGCGGATTGGAGCCCCACAGTACGGACAGAAGCGATCCTCATCACGCAGGGCAAATCCGCAATATGCACAGGAGGCTCTCGAGGGCGCTTCACTGGTCACTCTGGTCGATTGGTCTGTTGCAACACCCGTCATGGGATCGAACCAGACATCAGCCCTCCCCCGACGCTTCTCATGGACCACACGCGGGATCACCTGCGCCTCAGGCATCCCAGCACCATCAGCGATCTCTGACAATGTTCGACCATGACCGTCAGATAGGACTGCTCGGACACGTTCTCCACGTCGTTTGTCGCTTACAGCATCTCCAGCAAAGACTATGACAAGAACAGCTATCGGAATCAGAAGGGCCCAGCTTCCACCAGAGGTCATGAAAAGGATCCCCAGGATGAAGATGGGGATAAGAAGCCCGACCGAAACGCCTTCCTCCTTCCGCTTCCACTTTTCATACATCGGCCTCTCTGAAGACTCCTTCTGGCCAAAGCCACCGAGGATAAGTGGCTGTTCTGAAGTCATGGATCCCATCCCGCCCTCATTGACAAGCGCAAAAAGCAGAACAAGCACGAGCACGAGCACGGGAATGAAAAGGTAGATGACACCCGTTCCAAAAAACACAATTACAAGAACCACAATGGGAATCAGGAGACCCCATAGTTCATCCGTAGTTGATTGACCATTGCGCGGCAGTTTGCGGCACATCCCAAGGCAAGTCACCCATGTTCTATGAGTGCACATTCTATAATGACCGTTCCAAGATAAAGTCTACGACCACTGTAATCACGATAGCGAACGGTGGACTGCCAGCTCGTCAACCTCGCCCCATGGAGCCCCCGTATTCGTAAGAGTCTATGCTTGGAAGAATAAACCGTTGATTGTAAGTTGGACGAAATTGGACATGCAGTCCTTTGTCCGCCCAGCAACGGCACTGGGCACAGTTGATCAAGGCTCGTCTTGTTCTCCATATCGAACCTCAGTACCGGAATGTGGACAGG